>CAZSSR010000015.1:10462-15697 GCA_964609605.1 uncultured Bacillaceae bacterium
CTAAGCTAGGTACAAAAAAATGATGATAAGCATTTAGTATCGATGAAGAAAGACTGATTAAGCCGATTGCAATCAGTGCCGGAATAACTATTTTAAATAATTCTATCGTAGCTAGCTTTGCTTCATCACTAAAACCAAATACATATAGATTAACAAATGGTTCAATAAATATATAAAGCAATACTGTTAATAAAAGCATCCCCAATGATGTTAAAGAGAAAATACTACTGATAAGCTTTTTTAATCTAAAGCTTTCATCTTGATTTCTAAGTTTAATAATCATCGGAATTAGTACCGCCGATATCGCGCCACCAGTAATTGTTAAGATAATAGTCGGAATAGTATATGTTGCCACAAATATATCTGCTTGTTGACTAGTACCATATTTTGCAGCAATTAATATTTCTCTTAAAAAGCCTATAAGCTTTGTAAAGAAGGTTACTCCCATTAAAAGAATGGTTGCACTAACAATTTTATTAGCATGTGACATTTATTTTTTCTCCTCAGCTTGTCCAGCTTCAATCTGCTTAACTGCCAATTGCCATCTACTATCCCAAGAGTTAGCCTTGCCTATCTCTTGTCTTTCCTTGATTCGTTCGTAACTATTTTCTTCAGGTGTTAATGCCTTAGCTATTGCTGCAATCATTTCTTGTTCATTATGTATAATCTCAATAACTTTATTATATGTTATAACTTCTGGTAGAGCAGTAGAAATAATCGGTTTGCCAGCTGAAAGATATTCATACATTTTTATTGGATTAACACTTTCTGTTAGCTTATTTATTTTAAAGGGAATTAAGCAAGCAGAGAAATAACTGATATATGTTGGTAAATCTTGATATTTCTTAGCTCCAAGTATTCTAACGTTTGTTAAAACGCTTAAATTGTCGATATTTGTCGCAACAGGACCTATTAAAACAAATGTAAGGTGTTGCATCTGCCTAGCGACGTTTGTAATTAATGATATATCAATCCAATCACTAATACCACCAATAAAACCTATAATCGGTTGATTAATTCCTATTAAATCTGGTGGCATGCTGGCGCTTTTCTTACTAGCTATTGAAAAATGCTCATAGTCTGCACCATTAGGTATTAAATGAAGGTTATCGCTCCAGTCTTTTTTATCAACCAGTAACTGTCTTGCGGTAGCGAAAGAGACGCTCGCCTCTTTCATTAATTCCTTCTCCATCTGATGAATTGTGTCGATATTTGTCAGTCCAGTAAATGAAGCATGATCATCAACACAATCATAAATGACTCGATCAAATTTTATTAAAGGTAATAAATCTATTGCATTAGGTAAAAAAGTATATAAATCAATCGAAGATTGTTTAAAGCTTTTTATTGCCTTTTTTATTGAGAAAGATATTATTCTTTGATTAAGCTTGTTAATAAATCGATATTTATTTGTAAATGGCAAAATTGGTGGAGGAGCTAACAAATAGATGTTTTCCTCTACCAACCTTAAACCTTTAAGCCAATTAGTCCAACGCTTTAGCATTTTCTTATTTTTAAATGGAGCTATTAATGATGCAGGTGGTTCTAAATAAATAACAGCCCAACCAGTCTTCGCGCTTCTACGCATGAAATGATGTGGTCGATGTTGGATTCCGTCCCATTCGCCAGCTGATACGGTTAACATAATCATGTTCTACACCTCGCATAACACTATAAAATTCCTTATTTCTTCGTTTCTTCTACTCTTTCCGGTACTCACTTACCTGTAGTAAGCTCCGTTCCGAAAATCGTGTCGTGCCTTGAACTAAGAAATTTTCTAGCGTTTATATTTATTAAAAAATTCTCTTTGAATCTTAAGTTGGTCAGTTGGTCGGGAAAAACGTTGAAACCTTTAAACCATTTGACCAAGATTTTCATTAACTGAAATTTTTGGTGTTTTATAGTGAATGAGTGGAAGCAAGTTAATATCTTAAATTCATACTGCTCGAACATGCTTTAAATGAATGAACTCATAAATATTAGAAATTCTTATAACTCGCTTCGCTCAGACAGATAAGAATTCCTAACTAATATTTATTCGTTCCTTTTATTTAATTACTCACAAAATTCATTTAAAATATCAACTTGCTTCCCCTCATTTATTCATAATATACTAATAAAAATATTTAAGATAATGTTTTATCTTTTAGAATGGTTCCTTTAAGTACAAGATTGGTTCATTTGTTTAAATATATTTGTTATGATTACAAATAATAATTAAAAAGAAATAAGTCGGTCCAACTTAGCAATAGCTTAGAGATAACTAAGCGGCTGTTTCTTTGATTTAATGCTTTTAAGCACAGAAGAGATTAATATAAGAAAAATGAGGGGCAACAAATTATTATCTGAAATGATTTTGTGAGTAAACGATAAAAAGAATGAATAAATATTGAATTGAAGATAATAATTTGTTGCCCCTCATACCTTAATATTAAATATAGAGCAATGATAATTTAATTTAATAACACGCTTCCCTTTATTTTGACTAAGAATTCATATCTATAAATGTACTCATTAAATTTACTTTTCAAAAAATTATCCGAGCAAGGTGAATTGCAAATAATATTTTATACTCCCTCATTTAGTGTAACTACTATTTCTTAATTATCGATTCATAGTTGTTGGCATCATATTTGTTGTTGATATCGCGTTTTTATATCTTTCTAAAAATGATTTAACATCATTTTTGTCTTCTTCAGTGAAGAAGTAGTACCATAGGTTATCATCAGGTGAGCGTGCTGGTACTCCACCTAGTGTCATTGAATGCCAATCTTCTTTTTTAAAGCTGCTATATTTTTTGACGATATTTAATAGTTCAGTTGTTGTTAAATCCGTTATAATATGATCACCTAATATATCCATCATTTCAGGAGCTTTAATAACAGCCGATAAGCTTGTTGCTTTTTCACCTAGCTTTTCAATTGCCTCTTGTTGGCGGATAATTCTTCCTAAATCTCCATCACTATCATTTCTAAATCTTACATACGCCAATAAATTTTCCCCATCTAATTGTTGAACTCCCGGATAAAGAGTTGTACTGGTATAATTCTCATATATATACATTTTCTTAGCTACATCTACTTCGATTCCACCTAATTCATCAACTATTTTCTCAAAAGCGATAAAATCAATTAATACGTAATTATCTATCTTAATACCAAAATTGCTCTCTATTGTTTCAGCTAATAAAGGTACTCCCCCAAAAGCTGTCGCATGATTAAGCTTCGTATAACCATATCCTTCAATATCTACATACGAGTCTCGTGGAAATGATACTGCGGCTATCTGTTTAGTATTAGTATTTAATGTTATAACCATTATTGTATCAGTTCTTGTACTATCTATATCAGATCCTCCCCTTGAATCAACGCCCAATGCTAGAATAGTAATTGATTCTTCTAAGGGGTTTTTAAATAAATCTGTAATATTTATCGAATCAGATTCTCCATTTGCATTCATGCTATTACCTAAATCATTAATCAAATATAATAAATATCCTCCTGCCAGAATTGTTATCGTCATTGCTACAATTATACCTGAAGTAATTATTTTTCTTTTTTTCAATTTAAATCATCCCTCGTACGTTTTTATATTTAACCTTTAAGATTAGGCTTGTCGTCTAAATTTAAAATTCTGCTTCTGATCAATGTTAAGAAACCTATAATCGGCTTCCTCGTTTCGCCAATTACACCAGTTAATTCTACACCAATTAGCGTTAATAAAATTAAAAAGATTATAATTATTAAACCTATCCAAAAAGTTACCTGAGATAAGAATATTGCAGCTAGTCCGAACAAGACACTTATCCCATATATGATAAGTACAGTCTTACGATGGGAAAATCCCATTTCATATAGACAATGATGGAGATGCCCCTTATCTGCTATGGTTATCGGTACTTTTAATCTAAAGCGTCTAATAATAGCAAAGGTTGTATCAAATATTGGAACTGCCAAAATTATCACTGGAAATAAAAAAGATACAACAGCAACATTTTTAAAGCCCATTATTGATAGTGTAGCTAAAAAATAGCCAAGATAAAGTGACCCCGAATCACCCAAAAATATTTTGGCTGGATAAAAATTATATACCAGAAACCCTAAAGAAGACCCTAATAAAATCAATGTAATGACCATTACAAGAGTATTACCCATGGTATAGGACATAATAAATATTGCAGCTAAAGATATTGAAGCTACTCCTGTTGCTAAACCATCTAAACCATCTATTAGGTTTAACGCATTTGTAATACCAACTATCCATAAAATTGTGATAAGATAGCTCCAACCACCAAGATAGATAACCTTATCTGACATAGGAACATTTATGAATTCTATATTAATACCACCCAGTATAACAATGAAAGCTGCAAATACTTGAAATATTAATTTTACTTTTGCTGATAAAGGCCTAATATCGTCTATTATCCCTAAAATAATAATTACTAAACCACCTAGCATAATCCAAAGTAGGGGTTCAGACGTTATATCTGCAAATAATAAGATACCGATGAAGGAGGAAATAAATATTGCTACACCACCAAGACGTGGCATAACCTTGGAATGAACCTTTCTCTCCTCGGGATAATCAACTGCATTTATTTTTATTGCTATTTTTTTTATTATTGGAGTTAATATTAATGATAAAACAAGTGGGACTCCAAATACGAAGAACCAAAACATAAAATCTACCTCTTTTTCTTTTTTTAACTATTCACTATCGTAAATACAATTTTGATTGTATTATTAAAGACATAAGTTTAACAAGAACTTTTTTTAATTAACTATCAATGAAAGGACTTTTATTATGAAAAAAGCTATATTTATTACTGGAATTCTTGTTATTTTCGCATTTTATATTGGAATGACCATCCAAGCAGATCATCCGATGGATCAATTATATGATTCAGCTATTGATAAAATTAACGAAACACATCTTGTTAATTTTAAATCTGGCTTTGTTGTAAGAGTTTATAATGAAGATGAAGAATTAATTAATCAATGGCAGATGAAACGCCAAGGTATCTATGATGCTTGGAGCGATTATCTTCATTATAAAAATGTAGTTAAGTTCGAATATGATGAAGATGATGATAATCAACCTAAGGAAGAAAATACATCATTATCCTTCGATACTACTGGTAATATGATTGAGCTCCCGATCAAAGAGGCTTACTTTGATAACAAAATGCTCTTTTCATTAGATAGAGATAGCGAAGTTTGGTCCGCTCAGCAA
>CAZSSR010000016.1:0-15638 GCA_964609605.1 uncultured Bacillaceae bacterium
TTTTTTTTTTTGAAATATCTGGTACTATATTTTTAATTAACACTACAAAAAAAATAAATTTATAGTATACTATTACAATGTGTAGGATTTTTTAATTTTATGTAGAATTAATAAAAATGCTCTTTATTTTTAATTATCATATCTTATTATATCTGATTTGGAGGGTGAGTTATGGATTTGTTTAATAATATTAATGTTTTACAGCGTTCATTAGATGTATCTTCTACTAGACAGCGCTTGATTACTAATAATATCTCTAATGTTGATACCCCTGGATATAAAACTATGGATGTATCTTTTAAAGATATTTTGAATACAGAGGAAGATAATATTTCTAATAATTTGAGTTTTCAAGGTAAAAGTTCTGATTCAAGACATTTTATTATTGGACAAAATCAGGACAACACTTATCAACCTCAAATAATAACACAAAAAGATACATCGATGTTAATTAATGAAAATAATGTAGATATCGATTATCAAATGGCAATTTTAGCTGAAAATAATATTTACTATAATAGTTTAACAGAGATTCTTAATAAAGAATTTTCAATGCTTAGATATGTCATAACAGGAGGATGAGGATAAATAATGAAAATGTTTCAATCAATGGATATTAGTGCCTCTGCGTTAACGACACAACGGTTAAGATTAGATGTGATATCCTCAAATATTGCTAATGCGGAAACAACTAGAGCAAAGTTTGTAGATGGAAAATGGAAACCTTATACTAGAAAAATGGTTGTAGTTGAACCAAATAGAGGAAATGATTTTAAACAAATATTATACAATACTCAAAATAATAATTATGATACATATGGTGTTAAAGTAACTGATATAGTTGAGGATAGCTCCCCATACAAAAAAGTATATCAACCATCACATCCTGACGCAGACGAGGCTGGTTTTGTATATTATCCAAATGTAGATTTACTTGAGGAAATGATAGATATGACTGCTGCAGAGCGAGCATATGAGGCGAATGTTACAGCTTTAAATTCTACTAAATCTATATTAATGAAAGCTTTGGAGATTGGAAGAGGATAGGGAGGTATAAATTATGATTAATGAAATAACATCGTTAAATAATATAACAAATAACAAGTTAGTTGATTTTAATAGTAATAAAGAACAGAAATCTGCAGTTAATTTTTCGGATATATTTAAGGATGCTATAAATGAGGTAGTAACAGATATTAATGCGGCTGAGGAATTATCTAAACAAGCAGCCATTGGTAATGTTGAAGATTTACATGATGTTACAATTGCTTTAGAAAAGGCTAATTTAGGGTTACAGCTTACGGTCCAAGTGCGTGATAAAGTTGTTGAGGCTTACCAGGAAATAATGAGGATGCAGATATAATATTTACTGGTAAACGGGGAGAGATTGCAAGGTGAATGATTTAATTGTGAAATACAAGGGGAAATTAATACAATTTTGGCAACAATTATTAACTAAACAAAAAATTCTTTTTGTTTTTTCGATGGCTTTTATAATCATAGCATTAATCATTGTAACTGCAATTTTTGCAAAACCTAATTATGTTCCGACATTTGTTAATTTAAATGAAAAAACAGCATGGAATGTAATAGAAAAACTAGAGGAAATGGAAGTACCATATATAACTAGTGGTGGTGGTACTATAATATCCGTTCCGGAAGCTGAAGCAGATAGAGCTAAAATAAATGTTGCTCAAGAGCTTGATAGCGGTAGCATTTATAATAAGTTTTGGGATAGTGCTACTTATGGTGTAACTGACTCTGAGTTAAGTATATTAGAACGTGATGCACTTGAACAGGGTTTAAAAGCTTTGATTGTTGACGGCATAAATGGAATTAATAAAGCGGATGTTATGTTAACTTTGCCTAAAGAAAAAGTGTTTTATTCTTCAAAGGAGCAGAATGCAACAGCATCAGTAATACTTAATGTAGAGCCAGGTATAAATCTTACCTCGGTACAAATTAAAAATATTTACTATTTAATATCAAGAAGTGTTCCTAATCTACCAATTGAGAATATTGCTCTATCAAATCAATATTCAGAACCTTTGGAATATAACGAAAATGGAAATAGTACTACAGTTAGTGTATACGACGAACAGCGAAACATTGAAATAAATTTTCAACAAAGTTTAAGAAAAGATATTGAAACGATGTTAGCAAATATTTATGGTAGAGATGACATTAGTGTTAACGTTTTTGCTAAAATGAACTTCGATCAAAAAAGAACTGTAGAGAGTCTTAAACTGCCAGTTATTGGTGACAAAGGTATTCCTATAAGTACAGAAACAGTTCAAGAGTCGTCATCTAATGCTGACAATTCTGGTGGAATTGAGGGTACAGGAGAAACTCAGATTCCCACTTATCAAGTTGATTCTGGAAATGAAAGTTCTTATGAATATTCAAAAGAAACGGTTAATTATGATGTCAATGAAATTACTAATGAAATAGTTGGTAGTCCTTATAATTTAGAAGATTTAAGTATAACCATTGCTATTAATCGGGATCCAGAAGCGGAACAAACACAAAAGGTAATTGAAGATATTACTAATTTAATATCTCCAGTTCTATCTGCTGCACTTAAAACAGACGATAATGTAATAATTGATACAAGCTCTAAAATCGCTGTAATTGCTCAAGAATTTAATCAACCAATTTCATATTTTGATGATGGGTCTAATAAATTAAGCAATTTACTGTTATATGGTTTAGCAGGTTTGTTAGTATTGATTGTTGGATTAGTTGTATTTCTATTAGTCAAAAGAAAGAATAAAAGCAAAGATTTAGAATTAATGGGATTAAAAGGCGTTGAAGATATTAAACCTGGTTTTGATTTTTCACCAGCTTTCACTGAAGAAACAGCTTTAAAACAAGAAATCCAAAAATTAACTAAAAGAAAACCAGACGAATTTACAAAACTTATACGCTCATGGTTGTATGAAGAATAGGTGGTAAAAATGGCGAGGACACGTGAATTATCAGGAAGACAAAAAGCTGCTATACTACTGATTACATTAGGTCCCGAGTATTCAGCTGAGGTGTATAAGAATTTAAATGAAGATGAAATAGAACAATTAACATTCGAAATAGCTAATATGCATAGAATAGATAATGATGATAAAGGTAAAGTGATGGAAGAATTTCACCAAATGGCCATCGCACAAGAGTATATATCTCACGGTGGAATAGAATATGCAAAAGATATTTTAGATAAGGCTTATGGGCAACAAAAGGCCTTAGAAGTTATAAACCGTTTATCGGCTACATTACAAATCAGACCATTTGATTTTGCAAGAAAATCAGATGCTACTCAGATATTGAATTTTATTCAGAATGAACATTCACAAACAATTGCTTTAATATTATCTTATTTACAACCAGAACAAGCTTCTTTAATATTA
The DNA here is from genome assembly GCA_964609605.1 of uncultured Bacillaceae bacterium. Taxonomy (GTDB): domain Bacteria; phylum Bacillota; class Bacilli; order Tepidibacillales; family Tepidibacillaceae; genus CAZSSR01. The sequence goes on from CAZSSR010000016.1 coordinate 3,402, forward strand.
TCTTCTTTGCCTCAAGAAAAACAAGCTGACGTGGCACGAAGAATTGCTCTTATGGGATCATCTTCACCTGAAATGATTAGTCAGGTTGAACAGGTCCTCGAACAAAAGCTTTCTTCTACTTTTCAGCAAGATTATACTTCAGCAGGCGGCATAGAAAGCATTGTACAGATACTAAATGGAGTAGATAGAGGTACAGAGAGAACTATATTAGATACTCTTGAAATTGACGATCCTGAACTTGCAGAAGAGATTAAAAAGAGAATGTTTGTGTTTGAGGATATTGTCACTTTAGATGCTCGTTCAATCCAAAGAGTAATTAGAGATGTGGAAAACTCTGATTTACAGCTTGCTTTAAAGGTTGCAAGTGAGGACGTTAGAGAAGTTATATACAAAAATATGTCGACTCGTATGGTAGAAACATTTAAAGAAGAAATGGAATATATGGGCCCTGTTAGATTAAGGGATGTTGAAGAGTCCCAAACGAAGATTGTATCTACTATTAGACGCTTAGAGGAAACAGGAGATATAATTATTGCTCGTGGAGGCGATGATATAATTGTCTAAAGTATATAAATCTACTAACATAAATAATGAAAAAAGAAAGATTTCTCACTCTTTAATGGATATATTTACAACTCCGGATATAGATATAGCTAATGAAAATATTGATACTAGTATTGAAGAATATAATACAGATGATGGTATTCTATTACCAGATTTAGATATTAAAAAATTAATTATTGATGCTAAGGAAGAAGCAGCCCTAATTATTCAACAAGCAAAAAAACAATCAAAAGAAATAATTGAGAAAGAAAAAAGTAACATAAGTAACTGGTGGGATGAAAAAAGGGCTGAAGATTGTAGTATTATAGAGAGAGTAAAAAAAGAGGGATATAATGAAGGGTTTTCTGAAGGCAAAATAAGAGCTGAAGATGAAGCGAATCAGCAATTTCAATCAATGATTAAACAAGCAAAAAAAATTTTAGAGGAATCATACATAATAAAAGAACAAATAATTCAGGAATCTGAATTATCAATTATAGATATTAGTATAAAAATAGCAGAGAAAATTATTATTAAAGAGATGGAAATAGATAAAAATATTATAAAATTAATTACAAAAGAAGCATTAAAAAATATAAATGAGTTTGATAAAATTTCTATTTTTGTGAATCCCGAACATTTCCCATTTTTACAAACTGCTAGAGGTGATTTATTAGATGGCTTAAATGGGCAGGTTGAATTAATGATATATCCCGATTCATCAATTATCATTGGTGGATGTATTATTAAGACATCAACCGGAACATTAGATGCAAAGATTGATACTCAGTTAGGGGAAGTAAAACAGGCTTTATATGACATAATGGGCAGCACATCAAAATGAAATATAACATAGATTTTGATAAATATGAAAAAACGATAAGTGAAATAAATACATATAGGATGTATGGAAGAGTTATTGAAGTTATTGGGCTTATCATAGAATCATTAGGACCTGAAGCAAAAATTGGAGATGTGTGTTTAATTTATACAACTGATAATAAATGCCCATTAAAAACAGAGGTAGTCGGTTTTAAGAACAATAGATTGTTATTAATGCCTTTAGGGGAATTAGGTTCAATAGGACCTGGGTGTGATGTTGTAAATACTGGTTCACCATTAACAGTTAAAGTTGGTATGCAATTATTAGGTCGCGTTCTTAATGGTTTAGGAGAATGGATTGATGGAGAAAAACTACCTTTTGGTTTAAAAAGTTATATAACAAATCAATCTCCACCAAACCCTTTAAAAAGACCAAGAATTACTGAACCAATCCATTTAGGAGTTAGAGCCATAGATTCTTTATTAACAGTAGGTAAGGGTCAAAGGATGGGGATTTTTTCTGGAAGTGGAATAGGTAAAAGTACACTGTTAGGGATGATTGCAAGATATACCTCAGCTGATGTAAATGTTATTGCACTTATTGGTGAAAGAGGACGAGAGGTTAAAGATTTTCTTGAAAAAGATTTAGGAATTGAGGGATTAAAAAAATCCGTTGTAATTGTTGCGACATCAGATCAGTCAGCTTTAGTTAGGATTAAAGGTGCTGTTATTGCAACAACTATTGCAGAATATTTTCGAGATAATGGTCTTAATGTTAATTTAATGATGGATTCAGTTACAAGATATGCAATGTCATTACGAGAAGTAGGATTAGCGATAGGAGAACCTCCTGCAACGAAAGGTTATACTCCTTCGGTTTTTGCGGATTTGCCAAAGTTATTAGAAAGATCAGGTAATAGCGAGTCAGGTTCTATTACAGCTTTTTATACGGTATTAGTTGAGTCAGATGATATGAATGAACCAATAGCTGATGCAGTAAGAGGTATTTTGGATGGACATATTATTCTTGATAGAAAAATTGCACAAAAAGGTCATTATCCTCCAATTGATGTATTACAAAGTATAAGTCGTATTATGAATGATATTGTTACTAAAGACCATCTTAAATCAGCTGAGAATTTAAAACGTTTATTAGCTACATATAAAGAATCCGAAGATTTAATTAATATTGGAGCTTATAAGGATGGCACTAACAATTTGGTAGATAAAGCGATAGAATATTATCCTATTATAGAAGAATTTACAAAACAGGAAGTAAATGAATTATCAGAATATAAGGAAACTATAAATAAATTAGTATCTATTTTTAAGGAGATATAACGAATGAGCACTTTTCAATATACTTTTCAAAAAATTTTAGATATGAAAAAGAAAAACAGGGAACAAGTAGAGTTTAGATATGCAGAGCTTGCTCAAAATTTAAGAATTGAAAAAGAAGAATCAAACAAATTAGCTGGGTATAAAAGCTCAATATGTGACGGAATACTTGATAAGCAAGTAACAGGTACTCTTGTAAGTGAAATTAATCAATATCAATCTTATCTTCAATATTTAGAGCAACTTATAGCTAACCATATAGAAAATATTGATAAAATACAACAATCTATTGATCAAAAACATAAAGAACTAATCAACGTAAAGATTGAAGAGAAAAAGTGGTTAAATCTCAGGGAAAAAAGATTACAAGAGTTTAATATCGAAAAAAATAGAATTGAGCAAAGAGAATTGGATGAAATAGCTTCAAGAAGAATCAAAAGGGGAGTAAATAATGTCACAAGCAACGGATAAGGGATATAGCAAAATAGAGTGGCTATTTTATATAATTATACTTCCTATTATTTTTATTTCTATATTAACTTTAGTAGTATTATGGTTTTTAGATTATGATGTTAAACAAAAGGTGTTTTTGGAACTAAATAAAATACCAGTAATAGAGAAATTAATAGATGATGAACAATTTAATGAAGTAGGTTATATAAATAAGAATTTAAGTATAGATGAGCTACATTTTCAAATAGATGAACTAAAGACAACATTAAATAAAATAAATATGGATATTAGTTTAAATGAAAATATTATATTGGCTAAGGATGAAGAGATATTATTATTAAATGAGCAAATTGATGCAATGCAAATTGAAATTAGTGAAAAAAATATTTCTCAAAAAACAAGGGAGCAAGAAATTAGTGATTTAACAAAAATTTATGAAAATATGAATCCTAAGAATGCTGCAAGCATTATTTCATATTTAAGTTTAGAGGAATCCGTACTAATAATGAAGTCAATGAGTTTAGAAGCGAAAAGTTCTATTTTAGAAAAAATGGACCAAAAGATAGCTGCTGATATATCTATTCTTTTAAAGGATCAAAATTATTCTAAAGATCTAGATATTAGAGCTCTTCAGGAAAGAATTTCTGAATTAATTAGAGAAATTGATAAATTAAAAGAATAAATATATAATATTTTTTAATTATATTATTCGAAAGGGGGTGAAAAAATGGAACAAGTGGCGTTATTAGAATCAGGGTCAGCAAATAAGACAATAAATGTTGATTATCAATTAAACAATCAAGATAAAAATGGTAATTTAATGATTCAAGAGTTAAATATTCTAAGTTTCAATCAAATTCTAGACACCTTAACAAATGATAATCAAAACAAAGAGATTGATGAAAACCAAATGATTGATGATTTATCTGATAATGAACAACTAATGGTTTATTATATGTTGAATAATTTAGAATATTTAACAAAAGTTTATCAATCTGCAAATCAAGAGTTAAATACAGAAGACAATAGCCAACAATTTTATCAAAAATTATTTACTGTATTTGATGAAAATAACAGTGAAATCAAATTAATATTAAAGAATTTAATAGATCTTAGTAAAGAAAATCTAATTTTAAATGATGACAAAAGTAATAAAAATTCGAATTATATAACAGATACTAAAACAATTAATCTACAAAGTAATTTATTTTTAAATAGTTTGCCTAACTATAATAAAAATAGTTATTCAAATTATACAGATCAAGATTTTGAAGTAAAAATGTTGGATTTAAATCAATTGCAGATGAATTATAATAATGTTTCAAATGAAGTGAAAGTAGATAATAAATTATTAGATAATAATCAAGAACTTCAAAATTTATTTGTTAATAAAGATTTTACTAATGAATTTGGTAAGATAATTATTAAGAATTTGAAATTACCAAATGGTGACTCTGAAACTAAAATTCAATTACAACCAAAAGAACTTGGACAAGTGAATGTAAAACTTTCAACACATAATGGACAAATAACTGCACAAATAACTGCAGAAACAATTATGGGCAAAGAATTGCTTGAAAGCCAAATTCATCAATTGAAAAATTCATTAACTATGTTAGGATTTCAAGTTGAAAGAATTGATGTTCAACAGATAACATCAACTTCTACAAATCTGAATAATTTTTCTTCGAATCAGCATAATAATAACTTTGAGTTTTCCGAACAACAATTTTCTCAGCAACAAAAGCACGAACAAGATAGTACAAATTATTTAAATAGTAAGATTATTAGTGAGGAAGAAATAATTAATGATATGTATTATGAGTCAGGTATAGATTATAAAGTTTAAAAGGAGTGATATTATGGGAGTTACTGCTGTTGATTCTATTGCTACTAATATAAGTACAACGAATTCTACGCAAAGCAATATAACATCAGATCAATTTTTATTGTTATTTGTAGAACAGTTAAAAAACCAGGATCCGTTGGAACCTATGGATAATACAGAATATATTACGCAACTAGCACAGATTTCTTTATTGGAACAGGCAACAGGCTTAACAACAATGATGAATGAATTACTATCTATTAATGAAGATACTAATACGCAGATTAATAATTTAGTTAATCAATCATCTCAGAATTTACTGGTTAACTATTCTAATCTTATTGGTAAAGTTGGATATTGGGTTAATTCGGATGGGTTAGATTTAAATGGAGAGATTAAAGGAATAGTTCAAAAGGAACATCTATTTTATGCTTTAATAGATAATAAGGAAATACGAATTGATGATATTTACAAAGTTGATTTAGGAAACTGATATGAATCAATCATATAAAATAGGTCAGAATTATATTCCGAATCAACCAATTTCAACACCGAAAAGTGTTAATAAAGAAAACATTACAAGGAACAATGGAAGTTTTAGCTCAGTATTAGAAGATAAATTAAATAGTATTAGTGATAATAAAATAAAATTTAGCAATCATGCTAAAGAGAGACTTGATACAAGAGGCATTGAACTTGATTCAAATATAATTGATAAATTAAATCATGCAGTGGATAAAGCTGCTCAGAAAGGCTCGAAGGATTCTTTAATTTTAATTGATGATTTAGCATTTGTTGTAAATGTACCTAATAAGGTTGTTGTTACTGCTGTTGATGATAAATCTTTTAAAGAACATATTTTCACAAATATTGATAGTGCGATTATTTTATAAAAGGCTGGACCCAGATAGGGAGGCCTTACACCGTTGAATGATTGATACGGTGAAATAAGGAGGAGAAAAAATGTTACGTTCATTGTATTCAGGAATATCTGGTATGAAAGGATTTCAGGTAAAATTAGATGTTATAGGAAATAATATTGCGAATGTAAATACTGCAGGTTTTAAGGCCGATAGAGTTACTTTTACAGATATTTTAAGTCAAAAAATAGCAGGAGTTTCTTTACCAGAAGAAGGGGAACAAGGTGGAAGGAATCCGCAACAGATTGGCTTAGGAAGTGGTATTTCAGCAATTGACACATTACACACTCCAGGTTCAACTCAAACAACTTACGTTTCAACAGATTTAGCAATCGAAGGAGATGGCTATTTTGCTGTTTCACCAAATGGAGATGGAGAGACTATATATTTAACTAGAGCAGGTAATTTTAATACTGATGCTTCTGGTAATTTAGTTACTGCACAAGGTTATTTAGTTTTAGGAGTGGGTGGTGAAGCTATTAACATACCACAAGAAACGTTAGCATATGATATAGCTGTCGATGGTAGTATTATTTCTACGGATGCTGATGGTGTATCTGAAGTAATTGCTCAAATAGGACTTGTTAAAGTTCAAAACCCTGCTGGTCTAGAAAAATTTGGTGGTTCAATGTACAAAATGACTTTGAATGCAAATGTAGATGGAGAACTTGAAGTTGTTGAAGCTAAAAGTTTAGAATATGGCACGGGTAGCATTTTGTCAGGTAGATTAGAAATGTCTAATGTAGACTTAACGACAGAGCTTACCGAAATGATTGTTGCCCAAAGAGCATTTCAAGCAAATTCAAGAATAATAACCACATCTGATTCAATTTTGGAAGAAATCGTGAATTTAAAACGATAAATTAAATGCTAGGGGGAATAAAATCCCCTTAGCAATTTTAAGTTAATTAATTAATAGATAGACAATTTTTTTTTATTATTATTATAGTTAATAACTGATTTTACCAATTTTTAATGTTATACATTCTATTAATAAATAAGCGCGAATTTTTGGGGGTAGTTAAGTGTTTAAAAATAAATTATTAAATATTTCTATAATTATAATAATTACAATTGTTTTACTAGGTGCTGTTTCATATTTTTTATATCTATATATTTTCCCGAGTAATTCTGAAGATTCTATGGAAAAAAACCAAAAAATTACTGAGATAAAATTTGATATTCCTAAAATCAGCACAAATCTTGGTGATTCTTCTGTTATAGTGTTGGAATTAACTTTAATAATAGAAACCGATAATGAAAAGTTAATGTTAGAAGAAACTGGGAATAAAATGTCTAAAATAAAAGATGAAATAATTATATTTTTAAAAAATTATTCTTTGAAATCATTTTCTTCAGTTGAGCTAATTAATCAGTTTAAAAAAGATTTAATTATTAGAATAAATAATATATTAGAAAATGGAAAGGTAATTAGTATTGATATTACACAATTGTTCTATCAATAATTGAATACTGGTTTTAATTATCAGCGAGGTGATGTGTATGTCTGAGATTCTTTCCCAAAATGAAATAGATGCATTGTTAGAGGCTTTAACCTCTGGTGAAATGAATGCTGAAGAATTAAAAAAAAATGATGAAGAGAAGAAAGTTAAAATTTATGATTTTAAAAGAGCATTAAGGTTTTCTAAAGACCAGATTCGTACGCTCACTAGAATTCATGAGAATTATGCAAGACTTTTAACTACATACTTTTCAGCTCAATTAAGGACATTTGCACAATTATCTGTCGTTTCTGTTGATCAAATTCCGTATGATGAATTTATAAAATCCATTCCAAAAATTACAATACTAAATATTTTTTCTGCGGAACCTCTAGAAGGTAGAATGGTCTTAGAAATTAATCCAAACATTGCTTATACTATGATGGATAGAGTATTAGGAGGTGCAGGAACATCCAACAATAAAATTGGGAATTTAACAGAAATTGAAATTAATATCATGCTCAGTATGTTTACAAAAACATTAAGTAGCTTTAAAAGTGCATGGGAGAACATAATTGAGTTATCACCAAAATTAGAAGTAATGGAAATGAATCCACAGTTTATGCAAATTGTATCACCAAACGAAACAGTTATAGTTATTTCTTTTAATACGAAGATTGGAGAAGTAACAGGAATGATTAATTTATGTCTTCCACATGTTGTATTAGAACCAGTGTTACAAAAGCTATCAGCCCATAATTGGTTTGCTCAAGAAAGAAAAGACCCTGGAAAAGAAAGCTATAGTAATTTACAAAGGAATATACAATATGCTCCCTTAACTTTTTCTGTTAGAATGGGGGAATCAACTATTACCGTTTCTGAACTTTTACAATTAACAGTGGGTGACGTGATTAAATTAGATAAAAATATTAATGATTCTTTAACTGCTTATGTTGATAATAGTCCTAAATTTTGTGTAAATCCAGGGTCAATTAATGGTAAGATAGCAGTTCAAATTGTCGATGTTGATATGAAAGGAGTTGATATCATTGAGTAACGAAGTATTATCTCAAGAAGAATTAGATGCTTTGTTATATGAAGACGATAATAGCGAAAAAATAGTATTAACTGATTATTTATCGGAGTTTGAATCGGATGCTATTGGAGAAATAGGAAATATTTCATTTGGTAGTGCTTCGACAGCTTTATCTGCATTATTAGGACAAAAAGTTGAAATTACAACCCCGGTATTAAACGTTACTTATACTAATAAATTATCAAATGAGTTTCCTGATCCACATATTGCAATTTACGTTAAATATATTGATGGATTTGATGGAACTAATTTGTTTGTTTTAAAATTGAATGATGCTAAAATTATTGCTGATCTAATGCTTGGAGGAAACGGTGAAAACATCACAGAAGATGAGCTAAGTGATATGGACATTAGTGCTGTTCAAGAAGCAATGAATCAAATGATGGGTGCCTCAGCAACGTCTATGTCAACTATATTTAATAGAACTGTTGGTATTTCACCGCCAAGTGTTGATATTTTAGATATTGTTAATGGGAAGGGTAATATTCCTAAAGAGGATGTTGTATTACTAGTTTCTTTTAAACTAAAAATAGGCAATATTATTGATTCAAGCATTATGCAGATTATAAGTACTTCTTTTGCTAAAAAGATGGCAGAATATCTGACTGTTAGTGACGATAATTCAAAAGTAGATGAAGAGATTAACAATTCTACTGATAATACAAAAGAAATGCCTAATACTTCAGAATCAATCAGTAATGAAAAAAATAATGTTGATTTCAATGATAGTTCTGGTAACGAAATTAATGTTAAATCTAATGAAAGAACTGTTAATTATGAAAAAAATGTTAATGTGCAATCTGTAGAGTTTACAGAATTAGAAACAAGAGAAAATACTAAAAGAATTGATTCTAATTTAAGCTTATTAATGGATATACCTTTACAGGTATCAGTCGAACTAGGAAGAACTAAGAAAATGATAAAGGATATTTTAGAGTTGTCCTCAGGTTCAATTATTGAATTGGATAAAATTGCTGGTGAACCAGTAAATATTTATGCAAATAATAAATTAATTGCTAAAGGTGAAGTTGTGGTAATTGATGAGAATTTCGGTGTTAGAATAACTGATATAATTAGTCAAATTGATAGAGTAAAAAAATTACAGTAAATTTATTTCATACAAAAAACTAATAACTTTTGAGAATTGGGAGGAGAAGAAAAATATGGGTAAAACTGTCCTAGTTGTTGATGACGCAGCGTTTATGAGGATGATGATTAAAGAAATTTTAGTGAAAAATGGTTATAATGTTGTAGGTGAGGCTAATGATGGTGTTGAGGCTATTGCAAAATACAAAGAATTAAAACCGGATTTGGTAACTTTAGATATTACCATGCCTGAACTTGATGGTATAGGAGCTCTTAAACAGATTAAAAAGGATTTCCCAGATGCAAAAATAATTATGTGTTCTGCAATGGGACAACAATCAATGGTAATAGATGCTATCCAAGCGGGAGCAAAAGATTTTATTGTTAAGCCATTTCAAGCTGATCGTGTATTAGAGGCTATATCAAAGGTTTTCAGTTAGGAATATAATATGAGGATTTTTATTTATATAATATCTTTTTTAATCTTAATTTCTAATGATTATGTTTTTGCATTAGAAGAGATACCTACTGATATTGGGATAACATCAATTGATGTTATTAAAGTAATCGTATATTTATTTTTGATATTATTGCTTATTTATTATTTTTTTTGGTTTATTAAGAAAAAGAACAAGTTCAACAGAACTTCAATTTTCAATAGTTTTGGTGGATTTCCATTGGGTCAAAATAAATCTGTTCAAGTTATAGAAATAGGAAATAAGATATATGTCTTAGGTGTTGGAGAGGTTATTACTCTTATCAATATTTTAGATAAAGATGAAGATATGAAAGCTATTAAAAGTTTTATAGATACTGATGATACAAAACACAACACATTATTTGGGCTAAAATTTTATAATAAAAAATCAAAAGATCATAAACAATTTGAGAATGAATTAATTGAAAAGTTTGATCAAATAAAAGAAAAGAGGATTTACTCTATAAGCAATTTGTTTGAAGAAAAAGAAATAACTAATAAAAAGGATTAACATGAATATTAAACATAAAGTTACAATTGTTTTTATAATTATACTTATAATTTTTTCCGTACCTGTTATTGCGCATGCTAATGTTATTATTCCAGGATTAGATTTACAGGTAGGCACTTCAGATAATCCTGAAGATGTCTCTACAACTTTACAATTATTATTATTATTAACAGTTTTGTCATTAGCACCAGCTATTTTAATACTTATGACAAGTTATACGAGGATAGTTATAGTACTATCTTTTATAAGAAATGCATTAGCTACTCAACAAATGCCACCCAATCAAGTTTTAATAGGATTAGCATTATTTTTAACCTTTTTTGTGATGGGACCCACATTTATTGAAGTTAATGAAAATGCATTGCAGCCGTATTTTAACAATGAGATTACTCAAGAAGTTGCAATTGATGAAGGTATGAAACCATTTAAAGATTTTATGATTAAACAGACAAGAGAAAAAGATTTACTATTGTTTTTAAATTATGCTGAAATAGAAGAACCTGAAAGTATTGATGATATTCCAATAACAGTTTTAGTTCCTGCTTTTGCTATTAGTGAATTAAAAACTGCTTTCCAAATGGGTTTTATGATTTATTTACCGTTTTTAGTTATTGATATGGTTGTTGCTAGTACATTAATGGCTATGGGAATGATGATGCTACCTCCTTCAATGATATCTTTACCTTTTAAAATTTTATTATTTGTTATGGTAGATGGTTGGTATTTAGTAGTAAAATCTTTACTAGAAAGCTTTAATTAGGGGAGTACATAAGATGTCAGAGAATTACGTTTTATATCTTTTTCAACAATCGGTTTTTACTATATTAATAGTTTCAGGTCCCATGTTAGGGTTTGCTTTACTTGTTGGATTATTGGTTAGTATTTTTCAAGCTACAACCCAGATTCAAGAACAAACCTTAGCTTTTGTACCAAAAATAATTGCGGTTTTATTAACTTTAATAATATTTGGACCTTGGATTCTGTCACATATGATTGATTTTACTGTTGATATATTCAGTCAAATGAGCTCAGTAGTCGGATATTAGGTGAAAAAATGGTATCTTTAGAAGTTCTATATTCGTTCCTATTGGTATTTGTAAGATTAACAGCTTTTTTTGTAAGTGCACCAGTATTTTCTTCTAGAACGATACCTATGCAATTTAAAATAGGCTTTAATTTTTTTTTAGTAATAATAATATTTCCATTTATAAATGTTGATACAAAAGATTTGGTTAATGATAATAATTTGTTTATTTTAATGTTGATTCAAGAAACAATAATTGGTTTAATTCTTGGTTGGGTAACGCAGATGATATTTTCTAGTATACAAGTTGCTGGAGCATTTATAGATATACAAAATGGTTTGGGAATGGCAAATGTTTCTGATCCACAAACAGGTAACCAGGTTCCATTACTGGGAAATTTTAAATATGCAATTGCAGTTTTACTATTTTTTTCATTAGATATTCATTATTTATTATTAGATGGTATTATATCTAGTTATTATATACTCCCTATAGGTGGTGATTGGGTATCTAAATTGAATAGTGAACCAGTTATGTTATTTATATTAACAGCATTTTTAAAAATGTTTTTATTAGCTTTTAAAATTGCTGCACCTATTGTGGTTACATTATTAATATCGGATATTACACTTGGTATTATTGCAAGAACAGTACCACAGTTAAATGTTTTTGTAATTGGTCTTACTTTAAATGTA
>CAZSSR010000017.1:0-14134 GCA_964609605.1 uncultured Bacillaceae bacterium
ATTCCCTTAGTAAATTTATTAAAACCTAGCAATGTAATTGAACATGTTCAAGCTGGTAATCTCTTAAACGATCAAAAATACCAACTAAATGAATCCAATATAATTAATGCTCCACTTATATTGCAATATCCTGAATTACCTAGAGGATGTGAAGTGACTAGCCTAACAATGCTCTTACAATATGCTGGAGTTCAAGTAGATAAATTAACTTTAGCTAAAGAAATCGAAAAGGATAACAGTAGCTATACAACAGCATTTGGAAGAATATATTATGGAAATCCAGAACTTGGTTTTGTAGGTAATATGCGTTCTTTAACTGAACCTGGTTTAGGTGTGTATCATGAGCCTATATTTAATTTATTAGAGAAATATCTTCCAAGTCAAGCAGTTGACATAACTGGAAGGAAATTTGATGATGTATTATTTTTTCTTAGTAATGACATTCCTGTGTGGGTAATCACAAATTCAAGGTTTAAGGAATTAAGCCCGGATAATTTCCAAATTTGGTATACATCAGATGGGCCAATCCAGATTACCTACTTAGAACATTCTGTGCTGCTAACAGGTTATGATAAGGATTATATCTATCTTAATGATCCTTTAACTAATATTAAAAATAAGAAAATACCTATAAATGATTTTAAAAGATCTTGGGAACAGATGGGGAATCAAGCCGTTACATATATTCCAATCGATAAACAAGAAGTTTTCGCATTTTTGCCATAATTTATATCGTTTAAAACTTAATAAATTTTAGTATACTTAATACTATTATTAATAAACTAGGAGTGATCAATAGTATGTGCGGTTTTTGTGGTTTTATTGACAACATGGACACAAATGAAAAAGAGAAAAATATTATTAACATGATGAATAAAATTATCCATCGTGGTCCTGATGGTGAGGGGAAATATATAGATAATAAAATTGCTCTTGGTTTTAGACGTTTAAGTATAATTGATATTGAAGAAGGAAACCAACCTCTTTATAATGAAAATAAAAATCTAGTATTAGTTTTTAACGGTGAAATATATAATTATAAATCTATTAGGGAGAAACTTATTTTAAAAGGTCATATATTTACAACGAAAACTGATTCTGAAGTTATTTTACATGCATATGAAGAATATAATGTGCAATTATTTGACCATTTACGTGGTATGTTTGCATTTGTGATTTGGGATAAGGAAAATGATACTTTGTTTGGAGCAAGAGACTTCTTCGGTATTAAGCCCTTCTATTATGCCCATATTGATAATGATTTTATATTCGCTTCTGAAATTAAAAGTATATTAGAGCATCCGAGTATTAATAGAGATGTTAATTTAGATGCATTGCAAAATTATTTATCATTTCAATATTCTGTTTTGCCTGAAACATTTTTTAAGGGCATATATAAGCTTCCTCCGGCTCATTATTTTATTTTCAAGGATAATAAATTAAAAATTAAAAAGTACTGGGAAATTAATTTTGAAAATGATAACGAGAGAAATTTATCTCTTGAAAATTATGCGGATAAAATAGAAGAAGTGATGCAGGATTCTATAAAATCTCATATGGTCAGTGATGTAGAGGTTGGTTCATTCCTATCGAGTGGTATTGACTCAAGCTATATCTCAGCTTCTTTTAATGGCGATAAAACTTTTACGGTTGGATTTGATAATGAAAAATATAATGAGATTACTGAAGCTAAAAAATTATCTGAGGAAATAAAAATTAAAAATTATGATAAATTAATTACGCCTGAAGAATATTGGTCAGTAATCCCTAAGATTCAATATCATATGGATGAACCCTTAGCTGATCCTGCTGCTATTGCACTATTTTTCGTGAGCCAAATAGCTAGTAAACATGTTAAGGTTGTTTTATCTGGAGAGGGTGCAGATGAGCTCTTTGGTGGTTATAATATATATAAAGAACCCTTTAGCCTTGCTCCATTAACTAATTTGCCTAAACCTATTAGAGTTTCTTTAGGAAGGTTAGCGTCTTTAATTCCTTTTGACATTAAGGGAAAGAATTATTTTATTAGAGGAAGTAAAGATGTTGAAGAAAGATTTATTGGTAATGCAAATATGTTTAGTGAAAAGGAAAGAGAAAAATTATTAAAAAACATCGGAACAAGAAAATATAAAAATACGGAAATAACTAAGCCTTTGTATGAAAAGGTTAAAAATCAGGATGATATTACAAAAATGCAATATATAGATATTAATTTATGGCTGATTGGAGATATTTTGTTAAAAGCTGATAAGATGAGTATGGCAAATTCCTTAGAGGTTAGAGTTCCTTTTTTAGACAAAGAGGTTGCTAAAATTGCAACACAATTACCTCTTGAATATAAGGTTAATAAAGATAATACAAAATATGCATTGAGGCTTGCAGCTAAAAGGAAGCTAAAGGATAATGTAGCTAATAGAAAGAAACTTGGTTTTCCTGTACCAATTAGATTATGGCTTAAAGAAGAAAAATACTATAATATTGTCAAAGATTACTTCACTTCTACATCTGCAAAACAATATTTTAACGTTAGCGAATTAACTAATTTATTAGATGAACATTATAAGGGAAATAAAGATAATAGTCGTAAAATATGGACTATATTTATCTTTTTAATCTGGTACGAACAATTCTTTACAAAAGAAGAGCACAATACTAAAAGAGATACTTTAATGAAAGATAGCACTTTACCATTAGCTACATAAAATTTCTTGCTAAAAATATCTTAAAAGGTTGATAATAGTATAAAACTATCTATCAACCTTTTTCATTACCTTAGTTAACTACAATAGCATTTTCCCTAATATTCATGCTATAATGTGAAAAAAATAGATTTTAATTAGGGAGGGATTTATCTACAGATTTGTACTCTTAATCTGTAATATTATGAATCAACAATTATGGGATAAATGCATAGAATTTCATGGACACAAATGCCCTGGTTTAGCGATTGGTTTTAAAGCTTGCGAAGCAGCTATAATAGAAATGAATTTAAAATTTTCGCAAGATGAAGAAGTAGTATGTATCACTGAAAACAATGCCTGTGGTGTTGATGCAATTCAAGTAATAACGGGATGTACTTTTGGTAAAGGAAACTTAATTTATAATCCGAATGGTAAAATGGCTTTTACTTTCTTTAGTAGGAAAACCGATCAAAAATTGAGGTTTATATTAAAAGAATTAGATGATTCTATGGATAGGGAAACGAAAATTGATTTCTTATTGAATTCTAGCATAAAAAGCATTTTTGATATAAAAGATACTAATATTGAGTTGCCTGATAAGGCAAGAATGCTTAAATCCATTAAGTGTGAATTCTGTTCTGAAATTGTTGCTGAACCTTATGCAAGGATAATAGATGGGAAAAAGATTTGCTTCGATTGTTCTAATCAATAAACTTATAGGAGCTGTATATGAACAGATTAAAATTATTTATTATTCTTGTAATATTGGGTTGTATATTATCTACCACTGGCTGTCAAGATAACTCATCCTTAAATGAACCGAATAATGATAACCAAAGCAATCAACCTTTAATCCTGAAGCTTGCTGGAGGGGATTTTGGAGAACCATCACCTTATCAACATTATCCAAGAGGCGGTGGCATATATAAAATGCATTTGGTTTTTGATAGTCTTTTAGAAAAAGATGAAGACGGTCTAATACCGTGGCTTGCTGAAAGTTGGATAATTGAAGATGATGGTAAGACTTATGTTTTTAATTTACAGGAAAATGTTAAGTGGCATGATGGAGAATATTTAACAGCTGAGGATGTTAAGTTTAGTTTTGAGTATTTTTTAAAATATCCGCCTATAAGCAATAGTTTGTTGATAGATGGTAAACCTTTTATAGAAGAGATTGAAATTATAAGCGAGAGTCAAATTAAAATTTATGTCACACAACCAAACGCTACTATACTAGAATCACTTGGAGAGACTAGAATTATTCCAATGCATATTTGGGAGAATGTTGACAATCCAAATGCTTTTACTGGAGAACTTGCAGTTATTGGTAGTGGCCCATATGTCTTAGAGGAATATAATAAGCAACTTGGGTCATATAAGTTCGTGTCCTATGATGAATTTTGGGGACCAAAACAGAGTGTAGATGAAATTCAATTTGTACCAGTTAGTGATGAGACACTTGCCTTCAATCAAGGGGAAATTGACATTGCGACTATTCCAACAGACTTATTGTCTAGATACGAAAACAATGATGAGTATTCCATTATTAAACAACCTGCGTTCTGGGGATATAGGTTGATATTTAATCTAGAAAAGGTAGAACAATTTAATGATAAAGAAATTAGACAAGCTATAGCCTATGCTATTAATATAGATGATATAATCAATAAGGTAGAAAGAGGAGCTGCAGTACCTGCTAGTGCTGGTTATTTACCAGTAGATCATATATGGTATAACAGTAACATTAAAAAGTATAATTATGATGTAGATACGGCAAGACAATTACTCGATGGTTCAACATTTACATTTGAATTATTAGTAGGGAATACTACAAAAGAGGTTAGGATCGCTGAGCTTATAAAGTTAAATTTAGAAGATATAGGCATTACTGTTAAAGTAAATTCGGTAGATACAAAAACTCGCGATTCTGCTGTGAAAGATGGTAATTATCAAGCGGTTATTTATGGACATGGCGGTTGGGGTGGAGATCCAGATAGTTTAAGGCTTATTTATGCAAGCGAAACAAATAATGACTCTGTGCCAACATCTAGTATAATTCCTGGATATTATAACAATTTGATATCAAAATTAAGCTATGAACAATTATATGCTTTGGAAGAGAATGATAGAAAAGACATTGTTTTTGAACTTCAAGAAATAATCTCTGAGGAATTACCAATGTTACCATTATATAATACTACAGGTTATGATATATATAGACCTGAAAAATATAATGGATGGATTAATATGTATGATCATCATTTGGTAACACATAGTAAACTATCATATTTAGAAAAATAATATTTAACTAAATACCAAATATCTTGATTAACAAGGAGTATTTCTTAATGAAAAAAGGGCTTAAAACTAGACTAATTGAGTATAGTATAACCTTTATCTTCATCTTATCTTTCAATTTTTTTATTCCTAGGCTTATGCCCGGGGACCCATTTCTATTTATTTCTTCTGATGTAAGTGATATTACAATTACTTATACAGAAGATGAATTGAATAAGTATAAAGAATATTATGGATTAGATGAACCGTTATCTATTCAATATACAAACTATTTAGCAGATACTTTTACAGGGAACTTTGGCTATAGTATTTATTACCATGAGGATGTGCTTGATTTGATAATACAGCGGATGTGGTGGACCATTGGTTTAGTGGCATCCTCTCTTATACTAAGTTCGCTGATTGGTATTTTTTTTGGAAGTCTGTCTGCATGGAATCGCAATAATAAAATTGATTATTTATTATATGTAAGCTTATTAGGTATTTCAGAAATACCTGCTTTCTTATTAGGTATCTTGTTTTTATTTATATTTGCCGCTAAATTTGGTTGGTTTCCGTTGTCTGGCGGAATTAGCAATTTTGTAGAATATAATTCGTTTTTTGAAAAGGTTTTGGATATTACATATCATGCAGCTTTACCGGTTCTTACGTTAAGTATTGTTGGTATTGGAAGCTTTTATATTCTTTCTAGAAACAGTATGATTTCTGTTTTATCTAAGGATTACATTAAAACAGCTCGAGCAAAAGGTTTAACACAAAGAAGAAAAATATTCCGACACGCTTTAAGAAATTCTATTCTACCTTTAATTACACGTATTTTTTTAAGCCTTGGAACAATGTTTAGCGGTGCCATATTAGTTGAAAATGTTTTTAATTACCCTGGGCTTGGAAGACTTATGAGAGATGCTGTTCTTTTAAGAGATTACCCTTTAATACAAGGTATATTTTTATTTGTAACGGTTTTTGTTTTAATTATGAATTTTTTAGCTGATGTTATTTATAAAAAATTGGATCCGCGAGTGAAATGATATGAAAAATATAATTAGTAAAATAAACAAATTTTCAATAACTGGTAAAATATCTGTTATAATTATATTTATTTTTATAATACTTGCTATTTTTACACCGGTTATAACTACATATTCTTACCGAATTCCCTCTGGGGGTTCTTTGGAGGCTCCATCCTTAACCCATATTTTAGGAACCGACGATTTAGGAATTGATATATGGGCACAAATTTGTTATGGGGCTCGAATAAGTTTAATTGTTGGACTTGGAACTGCGTTTATTGCTGGTTTAGGTGGTAGTATAATTGGAATACTTGCTGGTTACTTCGGTGGAATAATCGACAAAATTTTAATGAGAATCACTGATATGATAATTGTTATTCCTGAGCTTCCTTTAATGATTGTGCTAGCAGCTTTTTTTGGACCATCTTTAGT
The DNA here is from genome assembly GCA_964609605.1 of uncultured Bacillaceae bacterium. Lineage (GTDB taxonomy): Bacteria > Bacillota > Bacilli > Tepidibacillales > Tepidibacillaceae > CAZSSR01. The sequence goes on from CAZSSR010000017.1 coordinate 6,422, forward strand.
GAATATTATTATTGTTTTAAGTTTATTTTCTTGGACAAGACCAGCTCGAATTATTCGCTCTCAGATTTTACATCTTAAACAAGAAAATTATATTATAGCAGCTAAAAGTTATGGGGCAGGATTTTTTTACATAACATATAAACACTTCATTCCACATCTTTTACCCTTAATAATGGTAAGCATAATAAGAATTATAAATAAAGCAGTTGTTGCCGAAGCAAGCTTAGCTTTTCTAGGCTTGGGTGATCCAACCTCTAAAAGCTGGGGAATAATGCTATATTATGCAATGAATTTTAATGGAATATACTTTACGGATTTTTGGAAATGGTGGATTATTAGTCCTTTGGTTGCTATATTAGCCTTAGTACTTGCAGTGGCATTTATTAGTCGTGATTTGGAAAAATTAATTGATTCTAAGATTTAATAAGGAAATGAGACTTCGCATGAAAAACATTCTAGAAATTGAAAATTTAAATATTTCTTATATAACAGATGATAAGAGAATAAATGCTGTTTATGACACTAGTTTTTCTTTAAAAGAGGGAGAAACGCTTGGAATTATTGGTGAATCCGGAAGTGGTAAAACATCTATAGCTATGGCAATTATGGGACTTATCGACCCTCCTTCTGAAGTGAACGGGAAAATTATATTTCAAGGTGTCGATATTCAGAAATTAAGTGAAAAAGATAAAAATAATTATCGATGGAATAAAATTTCTATCGTCTTTCAAAATACTTTGGAAGTTCTTAATCCTGTATTAACAATAGAGGAACAAATTATAGAAAGTATTAAAAAGCATACGAATTTAAGTTTTGATGTAGCTCATAACAAGGTTAATGAGCTATTAGATATGGTCGAATTAGGATCAACATGGGCTCATCATTATCCACACCAATTATCAGGAGGTATGAGACAAAAAGTTCTTATTGCAATGTCCCTCGCTTGTGATCCTGATTTATTAATTGTTGATGAACCAACTACTTCCTTAGACCCTTTATCTGCCAAAACTATATTAGATTTATTACAAAAGATTCAAAGTGAACGAACCTTTTCAATGATAATTATTTCTCACGAAATAGCTGTATTAACTAAATTGACAAATAAGTTAGTCGTTTTATACGCAGGTAATGTTTTAGAAGAAGGTCTTACTAACGATATTATTAAAGAACCTAGTCACACTTATACAAGAGGGCTGATTAATTCGTCACTGGAAATATATCCATATCATGATTTATGGGGAATTCCTGCTGAAGATAATTATGAGGAAAAAGATGATCAGGGATGTGTATTTTACTATAGGTGTAACCAAAAATTACCACAATGTAAAGAGATTAAGCCAGATTTAATAAATATTTCGCCCGATAGGAAAATTGCGTGTCTTCGTGGAGGCATAATTACTTTACTTGAGGGTAAAAATATCAGTAAAAGCTTTATTATGCATAATAAAGCTCTTATTGCCTGTAAAAATTGTAATATTAAAATTAGGTCTGGTGAGATTGTTGTCCTAATGGGCCAATCTGGCTCTGGTAAAACAACATTAGCGAGTTCTCTTGCTGGAATTTTAGATTATGATACTGGATCTGTTTATTTTGAAGACGTTAAAATCTTAAAAAATTCTGCAACTTCAAGATTTAATGGTTTGCAAATGATATTTCAAGATCCATTTTCTGCTACTGATAGTTATATGACTGTGGAAGAAGTTGTTAGGCAGCCATTAGATATTCTAAAGCTTGGTGATATGTTAACCCGAAGTGAAAATGTTATTGAAGCTTTAAAGTTAGTTCAACTTGATTCCTCCGAACAGTTTTTAAACAGAAAATGTTATTCTCTAAGTGGAGGGCAAAGGCAAAGAGTAGCAATCGCAAGGGGTTTAATTATGAAGCCGAAACTATTAATAGCTGACGAAATTAGTACAATGCTTGATCCATCAACAAAAGCTAATATTTTGCGGTTACTAAAGGGCTTGCAAAACTCAATAGGTTTTTCTATGCTTTATATTACCCATGATACAAGTCTTGCTAGAAAAATTGCTGATAAGGTGTATGTTATGGATAAAGGAGATATTATTGAAGAAGCCTCTGCTTTAGATTTTTTTAAATTAGATTTCTAAATGCATATGAAATTCTAGGAAATACCTGTTTCTTTCTAGAAATAACTCCTTCTAGGAAGGTACCTGATAAAGACTCAACTTCAAACGCTAATGAAATTATTTTATCGTTTTTTGCATGATAGAAAATATATGAACCATTTTTTGTAATATCCGTAACAATCATTAGGGTAAGGTAGTAATTTTTCTCATTATGTACTTTTTTTATATAATCGCCAAAGTCCTTTTCTCTTTCGATTATATTATCTGTATTTAATGTAAAAACTTGTGAAATACCTACTTTGTACCCCTCCATACTAAACTCTTTAAAATCCCTGTTAAATATCTCGCTATCAGAATATCCATCAAGTGACGTTCCTGCCTTAAACATCTCCATAGTATAAGATTCTATATCCAAATTAAGAATGTCATTAAGATCTAATATTGCTTTTTTATCATCTGCTGTTGTTGTTGGTGAATTTAATGCTAATGTATCTGATATAATTCCAGACATTAATAAACCTGCAATATTGTAAGGAATATCTATCCCTTTATCTGTCATCATTTGATATATGATTGTACAAGTGCTTCCTAATGGTATATTCGTAAAATTTATTGGACTATCTGTAACAATATCCCCAATTTTATGATGATCAATTATTTCAACTATATCTGCTTCATTTAAGCCTAAAACACTTTGATTAATTTCATTATGATCTACTAAAATAACTTTCTTTTTATGTGGATTAATGATCTCTTTTTTATTTACAAACCCGATATACTCATCATCCTTATTTACAACTGGATAATTTCGATGATTACTATTTAACATTTCCTCTTTTACTTCAGATAAATAATCAGTTTCATTAAAATGAATAATTTCATTATTTGATAATACAGATGTAATATAATTGCAATGATTAATTAGCTTAGCCGTTGTGTAAGTATCAGTATTTACTGTAACAATAGAAACCTCGCTTTGTTCTGCGAGCTTTATAATATTATCTGGTATAATTTTATTCCCTGTAATGATAATTAGCTTTACTTGTTTTTTTATTGCTTCCTCTATAATTTTGAATCTATCTCCAACTATAATAATATCGTAATTATTTAATTCTTCGAAAACACTCTCAGAGTAATAAGCAATAACCGCAATATTTCCTTCTATTTCTATGTCTTTACCTGTTATTATTTTGCCATCAAGCGAATTAGTTATATGAGTAAGCCTTGTGTTTAGGTAAGAGATATTACTATTCATTAACCCCATCGCAATATCTTTCATCGTTACTATTCCTAATAAATGATTATTATCATCTACAAGCGGAACGGTTTTTATATTATTATCTTTGAATATATTAAATATCTCTATAATAGAACTATTTAATAACATTCCTTTCACGCAATCTAATTCTAAATCCTTTAGTTGGATTTTTACATTATCTATTAGTATTGGTTCCTTAACATCAAAATAATTTAGAACAAATTCTGTTTCTCGATTAACATTCCCAAGCATACAAGGTTTTGTGCTATTACCCTCTTTATTCTTTAAATATGATAAGGCAATTGTTGAAGCAATAGAATCAGTATCCGGGTTTTTATGACCAAAAATTAATGTAGACATCTTCATACTTTACTTTTCATTAAATATTTTGGTTCAGCTAATATATTACAATTACTAAGTATATCTTTAACATAAAATTTATTACAATACTTTAACACTCTTTCATAATCTAATTCAACAAAATCTGTTGGTCTTACATCCTCAGGTTTTTTAATAAAATATTCAAGACCTGCATTTTTTAACATAGTATAAACAAATTGAGAACAAAACATGATATTTTTTTTATGTGAATATGATAGAATTCCAAGTAAATTAAATGAACTTCCTTGCTCGTTAATTCTCTTAATTTCATTTAATATAATCATTTTTTGACGATAACTAGCTTTTAATTTATAAACCATCAAGCTAGCATCTTGTTTTTGGCAAAAAAAGCTCATTTTTTCATGGTTTAACCCAGGAGAAAATATTTTTTCTCCGCCATTATAGCTTATAATAGTTTCCAACCCAGCATCAAAAGAAATTGAGCTATGTGAATATTCCTTCTTTGTATAACGGCATGCAACTTCCCCTGCTGGACTACCAGTACTAGAAATAATAATATATAAATATCCATTATTTAGTGTGCTTTTAGCTATTTCAAAATATTCGTTTCCTATTGAATTTTTATTAATATAATTAAGTGGATTATGACGATGTAAATCGATTATTACAAAAAGTACGTCTTTAATAATGTTTCTCTTTTTATATGCCTCAAAGCTTATATGTTTGAAATCATATATAACCGCGCCAGCTGCCTTTTTTATTTTATAAATACCAATAGGTTTTAGCATCTCTGAATAAGTACCGATATGCAATCTTTTTAGATATTTACCATTATTCCCTTTTAATAAATTTCCAAGTCTTTTAAATAACATTTTGATTTTAAATAATAGATTCATCAATTTCTTCCCCTCTAAGCTTAACTAAATAAGTTATAAATACATAAATATATCCCTAATGTCTATTAAACAAAAAAAAAATCCAAATGTATATAGTTTTCTACACGAATAATTGTATTTTTTATTAACATGTTATTTGTTTTTTATTTTATCCGATTGTTTTAAACAGCTAATATTATTATTTTGCTTATTCAGATCATTCTATCATATACTTAATAGTATATACTTAAATTTTTTTTATTTACTACTAATTTTTTTAGGGAGGAATTTATATGAAATGTCACAATATTGATTATAAGATTTATGGTGATGATTTGCAGGTTGTTGAGATTGAATTAGATCCAAAAGAAACAGTAATTGCTGAAGCTGGTACAATGAATTGGATGGACAATAACATTTCCTTTGAAGCGAAGATGGGGGATGGTTCTCAAGTTGATAATGGATTGTTAGGCAAGTTAGTAAACTCAGGTAAAAGAGTGCTAACTGGTGAATCTCTTTTTATGACACATTTCACAAATATTGATTCTCAAAAAAGGAAGGTAGCTTTCGCTGCACCTTACCCTGGTAAAATAATCCCTCTTAATATGGCTGAAGTTAATGGTGAAATAACATGTCAAAAGGATGCATTTTTATGTGCTGCTTTGGGTACTGAAATAACGATTGCCTTTAATAAAAGGTTAGGTTCAGGTTTCTTCGGAGGAGAGGGTTTTATTTTGCAAAAGGTTAAAGGAGATGGAATGACCTTCTTACATGCAGGTGGTACTATTGTTAAAAAAGAACTAAATAATGAAACACTGAAGATTGATACAGGATGTATTGTGGCATTCACCGGAAATATAGATTACAATATCGAGCAAGCTGGCAATCTTAAATCAATGTTTTTTGGTGGAGAAGGTTTATTTTTAGCAACTTTGACAGGAACAGGTACTGTTTATTTGCAGAGCTTACCTTTTTCGCGCTTAGCTGATAGGATATTACAACACGCACCTTCTGCGGGTGGACAACAAAAGGGTGAAGGATCTGTCCTTGGAGGGCTTGGAAGAATGCTTGATGGTAGGTAAAATTTATTATATAAAATCAGATGGAGTTAAAACTCCATCTGATTTTATCATTTACTATTCTCCAAAAATAATCTTGCGAATATTATTTCCTTCTTCTATACTGATTGCAGGAGCTGCAACAAATGTATCAGCACCATATTTTTCATCATATTCATATATATTTGCCCAAACTTGATAAATATCTTCTGATGCAGCTATTTCACCTGCAGGTATATATGCGCCATTACCATTATCGTCTTTCCTATAAAGCGTTCCTTGATAAAGTCCATTATCAAACGTCATTTCAAAATTATAGTATGTACCACCCATAATTCTAAAAGTACCGTATACTAAACTGCCATCTAAAATTTTATTTACTTTATCCCCACCAATAACAATTTCAACTTCTTCACTTACTCCCATATCATTTGAAAAAATTCCACCTTCAAGATACCTATTCACCTCAATATCCATTGTAATATAAAAGAACATAAATGCTAATACGAATATTAATGCAAATCCAGCTATTATTAATTTATTCTTCATAAAATATCCTACCCCCGATAAATTTTAATTAATTAATTATACTATATACAAGTTTACTCTGATATCCTATTTTTCGCAATATTATAGGTTTTTATAGATAAATTGAAATATATCTTTCCTTCGTATAAAATATATTAATCATCAATTAATTAGTTATTATTTTATCAAGGGGGAAAATTATTATATGAAAAAGAGAGATTTTTCTGAACGAATGCAATTATTTATTGTGCTTATGATGGCAATGGCTTCATCCTTTAGTTTTATTGCAGGTGTCGGTACATCTTGTGTGGCTTTTGGAATGCAAGACTTAGGTTCTGCGTATAAATCCATCCTACCTTTTCAAGGAATTTACGAAACTATTACTATTGTTACAATTTTAGTTGGATTAGTCGGAATTTATATTACCTATGCATTTATGCGAGGTAAAAAGTTAGCATATGTATCAGCACTTATTACTCTTGTTATTGGCTTTTTCTTTGGTGTAATCCATGTGTATTTATCTACAACTTATCTAGGTAGCGGTATCCCTGCTAATGTTAGGGTTTACCTTGATGCAATCGTTATTATATTCTTACTAGTTATACGCTATCCAAATATTTGGAGCAAAATTGATTTAACTAAACCTATGCTTAAAAATAAAAAGAAAGCAAAAAATACATTGGGTTCTGCTTTTATTATTATTGGAATTAGTTTATTATGCAGTCCTCTATATGTTTCTTCCTCTCATATAATTAGCGGATACAATTATATCGAATCTTTATTACCACTATTATATGTAGTGAGCTTTATAATTATCGGTTTTGGTATTGGAATTTTAATTAAAGATAATACAGTAACATTTATTCAACGTGGAATCATAGCTTTCAAGAAGAAAGATGTTAAATATAAAGCATAAAATTAAATATTAATAAAGGTTTAGAATTGTCTTGGACTATTCTAAACCTTTATTTTTTACGAGCTCTTCTTTTTTCTATCTTTTTAACTTCATCAATATAGGACTGATATATTTCATCCTTAGAAATATTTGTTATGCTCTCCAATTCTATTAATAGATAAGGTAAAAGTTCTTTCTTATACATTGATTTCACAGGATTATACAGCATCATATATGCTAACGATCTTGAATAATCTTTTATCTTGATATCTATTGCTACATTTTCAAAGTCAAAACCATATAAAGCATTCTCAGATATAATAAAATTCTTAAAATTTATGTCTATTAAAGAGACCATCTTTTCGCCATTATCTATTATATTTTTATCCAAATTTATATTTACCATTGATAATAATTCAATATTTTCTTCCTTGGTTAATGTCTTTTGAAATTTATCAATCCATTCAAATAATATCGTCATTACTCCTATGCCCGATTTTATATCATTTTCTCTCTCATATTGTTCAAAACTGTTTAGTAAGGTATCCCCAGAAATATACTGATATTTAATAAATAGTTTCTCGTCATTAAAATCTATAAGTTGAGCAATTCTATAAGCTGTATTACTAGTCTTATTAGAATAGTAATTTTGTAAAATATTATAAAC
>CAZSSR010000017.1:14144-15549 GCA_964609605.1 uncultured Bacillaceae bacterium
ACGCCAGCACGGGAGCGAGCGAACCGGCACATTGCTTTTTATAAAATTCTTCATTATAAAAATTCTTAACAACTTCAAGATTTCCTTCATTTTCCAATAAAAACACTAAGTTTCTTTTAGAAGATAATCTTCTAACTTTATCCACATTATTCAATCCTTCAAAATGTATAATTTATTTTATTTCACACACATCAAAATTCACTTTTCAAAAGGCAATGACTTCTGTCTTTTTCTCCCTTTAATATTAGTTCACATAATTTTCTACAGGAATACCCACACAAATTACAATAATCTTCACTATAATCTGGAAGCAATTCAAAAGTGTTTTCCTCAATAAAATCTACTAACCCTTTGATATCTTGATATACGCTTATTGCTTTAATACCTTCATATTCATTTATTTCATCTGCTATCTTTCCAGAAATCAAATATGTGCTATAATCTTTTTCTTCTTTAATATCCATTAAGTTATCTGCGGTTAATATCTTTGGACAATTAATATCTCTAATTCCCTCTATAATAACAAAATCCTGATAATAGTGTTTTAACAATTCATAGACATCAATTTTTTCTTTATAGAATATTGCTGTTTCCACTTCTCCTAAAGCAGTAACTATATCAGCCCCAGCCATTTTAAAGCGATAAGTGTTTGTGCCCTCTTTATCCAGTGTGAAATTATGATGATGAATATATTTAATTGCCCCAACCGAATAATTTCTTTTTTTAAGTTCAAATATTATTTTCTCAATCGTTGTAGTTTTACCCGTTTGTGAATATCCTACGACCGAAAGAACCTTCATAAAGATCACAACCCTTTATTCTGCTTTAACAATTTGTAATTATATAATATTATTCTAACTTATAATCCGTAATTTGATATACATAATAATTTAACCAATTAGCAAATAACAATGTTGCGTGACTTCTCCATCTATTTAATGGCTTAAGATTTATATTATTTCCCGGATAATAATTTACTGGAATATTAATTTCCAATCCCTTTTCTTTGTCTCTAATATACTCATCATGTAATGTTAAATCATCATACTCAAAATGCCCAGTAATAAAAATCTTATTATTACTTTTATTTGAAATGATATATACACCAGCTTCTTGTGATTCTGCTAATATTTTAAGCTCGCTAATTCCTTCAACATCCTCTCTTCTTATTTCAGTATGGCGAGAATGCGGTGCAAAAAACAGATCATCAAATCCATTTATTAAAAAAGATTTCTTTACGACTTTATGCTCATAGATACCAAAAATTTTAGAATTAAGTTTATACTTCGGAACATTATAAAAATGATACAGTCCCGCTTGTGCAGCCCAACAAATATACAATGTAGATGTTACATTTCTGTCTGAAAAATCCAGTATCTCTTTAAGCTCGTCCCAATAGTCTACT
>CAZSSR010000018.1:0-14437 GCA_964609605.1 uncultured Bacillaceae bacterium
ATGTATACAAATATAACTATTTTTTATAATATATTCTCATACTATTTTTTTAGTTTTATAAAATATTATTTAGAAGGGGATGTAGTAATGGAACCTAAGATAGTTGCGGAAAATACGTTGCTGATTCCTGGCGAAAACAATACTCTAATATGGGAAAACATTGCCTTCGACCCTAATTTGGATATTAAACATCTTGAAGGTAAAAAAATTGATAAGGTCTATATTTCACATGGACATACTGATCATTTTCGTCAAGCTAATTATTTGCGTGAGCTTGGAGCAAAGGTTTATGCTTCTAAAAAAGAAGCGATTTTCATTGAAGATCCTTCTATTAATGTAAGAGGAATGTTTAGTTGGGCCGCTTTACCAACAACAATGGTAACTCGGTTCTTTATTGGTAGTGCTTGCAAGGTAGATTTTTATACAGAAGAGACTAATAATAACCCGATTACGACAATTCCTTTACCAGGTCACTCAATCGGCCATGTTGGATTTTTACTTCCCAACAAAATCTTTTATATCGGTGATGCACTTTGGCAGAAAAAGATGTGGGATATCTTTCCTTTCCCTTATATGATAGATATTGGGCAAGTACGCGACTCATTAAATACTATTAAAACAATAGATTATGATTTATTGATTCCTGCCCATGGCAAAACAATGAACCGTGAGGAAAGTCTTGAGGAAATTGCATTTGAATTACAACAGCTTAATAAAATAGATGAAATTATTATTGATATGTTGGTTACGCCGATGCGTACTGAAGATTTAGCACAAAAATTATCGGAACGTTTTCACTTGCTTGATCGTCTTAATCAATATTGGCTAACGCTTGTTGTATTAAAATGTTTTCTTGTTAACCTTTATGAAAGAGGTTTGATTGATTGCGAGTATATGAAATATGAAGCTAAATGGAAAGCTAAATAATAAAAATATGCCCCTGATAGATGGCATATTTTTATTATTAACTAGATATTTAATTTTATTTATTCACTAATACTAAGTTCTTTACGATTAAGAAAATCAAAGAAAATAACTGTGTAATAGACAACATTTAGTGGTAATAATATCATAAAAACAATTTTTTCTAATAGAATAGATATTATACTTCCACCAAAAGCCAATCCAAAAATCCAGTTAAAGAATAATATCAAAATTACATCTATGGCAAAAATGAAAAAATATAATCCTATTAATTTAATGGTGTTCTTACCCTTTAATAATTCCCAACTTTTCCAAATGCCAATAATATTTTTTTCAAAAATTATAAAAGCAAAATAAAGACTCATTCTCGTCAATATATATATTAATAAGGGAGTTAAAATTATAGTTATCAAAGTAATTGATCTAATCCACATACTAGGTCCTTCTATCCTAGCCATAAGAAATGGTACAAATCCAAGAAATATTAAAAGTAAAACCGGAATAATGAAATATGTAAAACCACCACGAAACAGTGCCCAGTATTTTGAAAACGCTCTTTTAATTGTTTGCCCTAGTGCTATATTCTCACCTTTCTTAAGACTACCTAATTGTATTATTATCGAAGCAATTGCCAATGGTATAGCTACCAAAAGAAATATTATTATGCCGAATATCAATAAACCTAATTCCAAGCTCGACAAACTAGCTAAAATTGTATTTACATATGTCATATAAAAAAAACCGTCAGTCGTGTCTAAAGATCCAAAAGTAATCCCAAATATTGAAAATCCGCGATAAATTAAAGTTATAAATATATATAATGGCCCCGTTAAAATTAATACAATTAAAAAGAATTTTAAAAAATTTGACTTAAAAATATTAAAAGTTAATTTTAATAATTCCTTGAAACTAAGTGGTTTATCTGACCAAAGTTCCATTACCATTATACCCCTCTCTTTTTAGAAATATTGAATTAAAGTTAATATCAATTTTAATATATTATATCATATGAATCTTATCATTTTTAGTAAATTCCTAAATCAAAGTTACTCTCTATTTAGTATTTTTAAATAAGTTACTCATTTCCTCATCATTCAACTGATAATCAAAGAACAAGTTGAAAAAATCTTTTGTTTCCTTTTCTAAATCAATATTATAAACATCGGGATATAATAAATTCCCTAACCATTGTAATCCCATTGTTCTTAATATTGTAGGAGGTTGACTGAACCAGTCATAAGGACCATAGGGAATTTCATATACGTTTTTATTATTCACTGCAGATATATTATCCCATGATTTATTATTTAAGATATCTTGATAAAGTCCGTCGTTATGACTAGAATTCGAACTAAGAATAATTAGCTCTGGATCCCATAATAGTAATTGTTCCATCGAAACCTCTAATCTTTTTAAATCTTTATCTAACCCTGGATCAGCGATATTTATTCCACCAACTAAATCAAGCACCTCTGTATTTATTGAACCTGCAGGGATTGTTTCTAGTCCATTAAGTCCAGCTGCATAATAAACAGCTATTTTTTCATCATCTTTTATTGATTCTGCTTTATTAGTAATATTATTAAAGACATTTCTACTATAATCCGCTAATTTTTGGGCTCTATCCTCTACTCCCAAAACTTCACCTAAAAATTCATATGAATCAGCTTGGTTTGCAATACTCCCGTCTACCATTATAACCGGAATATTTAACATATTTTCTATATCGTTGGATTCAGTAATATATCCTTCATCTAAATCGCCCATATTAATAATAATATCTGGTTCTACTTTTAATATTTCTTCCAAATTAGAAGAATTTGTCCCTTTCCATCTTCCTAATACTGGTAATTCATAATATTTCTCGTCTATATATTGCTTTTCTGAGTCTACTAGCTCATAGTTCCAACCAACAAGCTTGTCTGGTGCTAAAGTATAAACAAATAAAGTGCCTATTGAGTGAGTTGCATAAACCTTATTAATCTCTGCAGGTATCGTCACTGTTCTCCCTGCCATATCCGTAATCGTTCTCTCTATAGGTTGCTGGTCATTAAGACTTTGTTCTTCTCCTGAGCTACAGCCTATTAAGCTAGTAACCATAATTAATAGCAATAAAACAACACTTATTTTTCTTAGGTACATCAATACCCCTCCATTTTGTTTTTTTTGATTTATTCTCTCTATTTTATTAAGATGCTGATACGCATACATTAATATTTTTACCATCCGCTAATGATGTACTAATTATTTTTACACCAATACCATAAATGTCTTCCATATTTTCCTCAGTTATTATTATATTTGGGTCGCCTATTCTATTGATGCTATTATCCTTCATTAATGCTACTTTAGATGAATATTGCAAAGCGTGATCTGGATAATGCGTTGACATAATAATTGCAAGTCCGCTTTTCGCTAACTGTCTAATATGTTGCAATACCTTTATTTGATTACCAAAATCTAAATTTGATGTAGGTTCATCCATTATTAACATCTGAGGTTTTTGAGCTAACGCTCTTGCAATTAAAACAAGTTGCCTTTCACCACCACTTATTTCAGTATAAATTTTGTCTTGTAAATGTAATATGTTCAGAATTTCCATAGATTCTAACGCTATCTGATAATCTTCCTTTGCTGGGGATGCATAAGCCTTAAGATGGGCAGTTCTTCCCATCAAAACAACATCCGTTACCTTAAAAGGAAAAGGTGGTGTATGGTGCTGCGGAACATAACCAATATAATGCGCTATTTTATTGCGTGACCAATCCTTAATGCTGTTTCCATCAAGTAGGATTTCTCCTTGTTCAGCCTTGTATAGACCTAAAACAGCTTTAAATAGAGTTGTTTTCCCTGTACCATTTGGACCAAGCAAGCTTAACACTTCACCCGAAACTACTGAGAATGAAACATCAGAAAACACTTTCTTTGTATCATAGCTAAAACTTAAATCCTTAACATCTAACCTCATACCCAACCCCTCCTTGAATATGCTAACAAATATATAAATGCTGGTGCTCCAATTATAGAAGTAAGAATACCTAATGGTATTTCCACTGGTAAAATAATTCTAGCTAACGAATCCACTAATAACAGATAAATGCTTCCGATTAACATTGAAGCAGGTAACAATACCTTATAGTTAGGACCAACAATTAATCTAGCTAAATGAGGTACTAACAATCCAACCCAACCTATAATACCGCTTATAGATACAACAGATGCTGTTAATAAGGTTGAAGTAAATATAGCAATCAATCGTATCCTCTTGGTGTTTATACCCAATGCTTGTGCCTCTTCATCGCCAAAAGCCATAATATTTAATCGCCATTTTATTAAAAATAAAGGTATCATTCCGATAATTACTGGTATCAGAATAAAATATATATCCTCCATAGCTACTCTTGATAAACTACCCATCAGCCAAAATGTTATAGCAGGAAGCTTTTCATACGGATCTGCTACATATTTTAATAATGATATAAAAGAAGAAAATAAGGTACCTATCAAAATTCCTGTTAAAATTAATATTAAATTTATATCAGATTTTTTAAATCTAGCACTAATAAAATAGGTTGCAAAAACTGCAACTAAACCAAAGGCAAAGGCCATAATTTGTATACCTAAACCATTTAAAGATAAAATAATAGCTAATGCAGCCCCAAAACCTGCTCCTGCTGAAGCGCCTAGTATATCCGGAGAAACTAAAGGGTTTTTAAATATTCCTTGGTAGGCTGTACCTGAAACAGATAAAGCTGCACCTACAATTATTGCTGCCAAAATTCTAGGTAATCTTACATTAAATATTACTGTGTCTAATGTGCCTGACAAGTTATGTTCTACTGAAAATATTTTGGAATATAGTATAATACCGAATTCATCTAAAGAAACAGGAAACCTACCAATTGTTATCGACGCTACTGATAAAAATACTAAAAAAACTGTTAAAAAAATAAATATTTTTTTATTTGACTTTATTTTCTTTTGCTCTGTCATTGAATTTTACCTTCCTCAACAAAAAAAGTCCTAATATGTATAGAACATACTAGGACCCTAAATTATATTCAAGGCACTCAAGTATCTCCTTTACAAAACAGGTAGGCATACACGTTTCCATGGATACCCCGTGGGATATAAATATCCCAGGTCAATTATCCGTAAACTTATAGTTTTTAGGTAATAATTGACTCGGAGATGAATATTAAATTATTAATTTTCATAATTATATCAGATATTTCACAAAATTGACACAACTAATTTTTTTTAAAAAAGAAACTATTTTAAGTTATCTGGATTAAGTGCTTCAAGTTCTGCGATAACGAATAACCCATCCTTGCGAATTAGTACGTCGTCAAAGTAGATCTCGCCACCGCCATATTCAGGCCGCTGAATAAATACTAAATCCCAATGTATATTTGATATATTTCCATTATCTGCTTCATCATAGGCTCTCCCAGGTGTGAAGTGAATGGAACCGGAGATCTTTTCATCAAATAATGTATCCTTCATCGGATTAAGAATGTAAGGGTTAACACCGATAGCGAATTCCCCAACATATCTGGCACCATCATCAGTATCAAATATTTTATTAATTCTTTCGTTGTTATTTGATGTAGCCTTCATTATTTTACCGTTTTGAAATTCTAATCTGATATTATCAAATGTAACACCTTCATAAAGGGAAGGTGCATTATAACTAATAACTCCATTTACAGAATCTTTAATAGGAGCCGTAAACACTTCACCATCAGGTATATTCATTTCGCCCGCACATTTAATTGCCGGCATATTTTTAATTGAGAATTTAAGGTCAGTTCCAGTTCCTGTAATATGTACCTTATCGGTCCTCATCATTAATTCAACCAAGGCATCCATTGCCTTAGACATCTTACTATAATCTAAATTACAAACATCAAAATAGAAATCTTCGAAAGCCTCCGTACTCATGCTAGCTAACTGAGCCATTGAAGCTGTTGGATAACGCAAAACCACCCATTTAGTGCGGTTAACGCGTTCCTCAAAGTGAACTGGTTTTAAGAAAAGTTCACTGTATAGCTTGATCTTCTCTTCGGGTACGTCAGATAGTTCATTAACATTATTTCCTGCTCTAATACCGATGTAAGCATCTACTTCTTTCATTCTTGCCAATTCCCACTCTGCCATGTCTTTCAACTGTTCTTCGCTTGCTTCAGTTAATAAAGCACGTATTACTTCATTTCTTTTTAAAGATATATATGGTATCCCACCATTTTCATTAACTTGCTTAACTAATGCGGTAACAAGTTCCGTTTCCTCTCCAATCATTTCAATTAGGATCTTTTCTCCCTTTTGTAAATTAACAGAATGATTCACTAATTGTTTAGCTAATTGATTAATGCGTTCGTCCTTCATCGCTAATCTCCTTTTTATCTATAATTATATTTTATCTAGAGTATATTATTAGTTGATCTTTTCCTTTTCCCTTAGCTTCATATAAAGCTTGATCAGCTTTACGAACTAATTGTAAATAATCTATTTCGTTATCATCAATCTTCCAACTAGCTACACCGCAAGAAATTGTTACCTTAGGATCTGTTTCTTCCCGAACCATTTTTACAATTCTCTCACCTATTTTTACAGCTAGATTTTCGTCAGCCTTTGGTAAATATATTGCTAATTCTTCTCCACCCCATCGTGCTGCTACATCATCTTCTCTAATATTATTCTTAAATATATTCGCCACCATAATAAGTATTTTGTCACCTACTTGATGCCCATAATTATCATTGACCCTCTTAAAATTATCTAAATCAAAAAGAAGTAAAGTTCCTCCCTTATCTTCAAGCTGAGATCCTTTTATTTTCTCATCAAGATAAGAACGATTAAAAAGATTGGTTAAATAATCGGTAATAGCTAATTCCTGTATTTGATTTAGCATCAATGAATTGGTTAAGGCTAAACTAAACTGTTGAGATAGTAATTCCAAGAATTTAAGGTCATCGAAAGAAAAGTAATTATTTTCTACAGAGGTTACGGATAAAGCACCTATCATAACGTTTCTTATAAAGATTGGAACAGCAATAATAGAATTACAGCTACTCTGAGTACAATAATTACCACCCAACCCATAATCCTTCTTTCTATCACCAATAATTATTGCTTCTTTTCTTTTATAGACCAACCCAATATATGTATTTTCTACAGGTATGTAGTCAATCTCTTTTCCTAAATTGTTTTTTACATTAATATATTTGTCCTTCTCTTCATTCAATTCTGCAAAAATAATAAATTGCGAACTATATATATTATTCAACTCTGAAATTACCACATTAATTACATCATCTTTATTTAAACTGTTATTTATTTTCTTAGTTAAAGAATTAATCGACTCTAATCTTCTTACCATGTCATTCGATTGTTGATATAATAAAGAATTTTCGAATGCATTCGCAATAATTTCAACTATTTCATTAAGAAAATTAATCCTATTAAAAATATTTTTAAAATTAACGCTTTTTAAATAAACCACACCATATATTGCTTGTCTTCCTCTGATTGGTATTGCAAATTCTCCAATATCTTTATTAATTATGTACTTACCTTTAATGAAAGCTTGATCTTTAATATCATCATTATTTAAAGCCATATTCATAAATTTAATAAGTTTGCTTAAAATTTTATAATCTTGAGATAACCAAAATTCAAAAATTTCTTCTGGAAATAATATATTAAAATAATTAATACTCTCCATTATAATTTCATTTGTATCATGATTAGAATAAAGGCTTTTTTGTAAAAAATAAAGTAATTCCTCATCGTTCTTCCCTTTTAAATAAGCATTTTCATTACCATCTTTCATTCTTACCCTTACCCCTTCTTCCAAAACTTTCAATATAGGAATTTTAATATTCCAGCCTAATTCCCTCAATTATTACTTTCTTAACTTAAGTCTTTGTACAATATTGGAACCATATATCGTTCTTCCTCGTCCCAGATATATTCAATTGTTTTTACAAGATTATTATTAGTATTATCATATATGTCTACAACATAGTATGTTAGACCCTTACTAGAATATTCAATTAAATTAAGGTCATAGTGATAGCTGCCTTCCGCCAGTAAAACTGGTTCCCCGGTGCTATTAAATATACCTTCAGAATTACCATACCATTGCATTTTTCCATTCATGTCCATATATACCCATTGACCAATCTGTTTGTAAAATAAATTTTCATCTCCTACTATATTTTTCTCGTCATAGGATATTGCAATAAAACCTCTTTTATTAAAATTTTTCCACTGTTCATAGATAAAAGCAAAGTCTCCATATAACCATCTATCAGCTTCTTCAAACTTGCCTTTTTCGCTATTATTATTTGTTAATTTATTCAAATCAATAGTTACTATTTTATAATTACTAATTCCAGTTTTAAATTGATCAAAATAGAATACAAATGTTAATATGTCTTTCCTAATAGAAGATGTAAAGATCTCAGTATACACTAGTGAACTTGCCTGATCATCAAGTAAAATATTCCACTCGTCATCATTTTTGGAAGTAGAAATAGAAAATATTGCGCTGTTTTTGTCTATTTTTTCTTTAAAATACCAAAGATCACTTTCATTCTCATACATAAATATATCATCCCAGTCTAATTTATTAGCGGGAATGGTTACTTTATATGCAACTTCAACTAATTCTTTAGCATAGGCAAATTCCTTCGACTCTAGTATAAGTCCGTTATCTGGAATGAATATAGAAAAAGCATTTTCATCGGTCATTATATTGTTAATATTTAGTATATATCCATCTTTAATTTTATCTTCATAATGAATTGTAATTAAATATTCCCCAGTACTAGTAAACCCATATAGATATGATAGTCTGTTAGTTTTTACCTGTGTAATAAAATTAGAGTTTTTAAATAATTTATCAAGCTTTATAACACTTTCTGAATCATATAAGGAGTCAGAATCGTATTTTGGACTTTCGTCTACTATACCCCATTCAATATTATCTGGATTATTATTTACATAGTTATATAAAATGAAAACAACAAAATATAAAGCTATTACTATTATAAAAATTATAAGTGCTTTAAATAATAATTTTCGATTTTTCAAGTAGACAATTCACCTCCACAAACTCACTATTATTATAATATATTAATCTTTAATAATTATTTATGCAATGTTGTTTAAAGTTCTATTGTAGATAATTTAACCAAATAACCTTACTCTCCTGCTAATTAATTTGAAAGAATTTTAAAATGGACTTTCTTTCTCTTGACACTAACTATATAAAAGCTTTATTATGTATGAAGTGAATATGGGTATATTATATCAAGGATGTGAGCACCCTCACTCATTTTGTCCTTATGGAGCGCGGCTGGCAAATTCTATAAGGTAATTATATTAAAAGAAGGTAATTATATTAAAAGATAATTATATTGACAATATTGAGCACATTAAAGTACCCATAGTAATATTATATGAATATGAGAGGGGTTTTTTATTAAATGTCACGTTATACTGGACCAAAACATAAGTTAAGTCGTCGTGTTGGAATCTCTTTAAGTGGTACTGGAAAAGATATGAAACGTCCTTTCCCTCCAGGTCAACATGGACAAAATAAACGTAGAAAAATAAGCGAATATGGCCTTCAGTTAAATGAAAAGCAAAAATTGCGTCATATGTATGGTTTGAATGAAAAACAATTCGCTAATCTTTTTGTTAAAGCTACAAAAATGCATGGTGTTTCTGGTGAGAACTTTATGATTCTTTTAGAAAGCCGCTTAGATAACCTTACTTACCGTATGGGATTATCTCATACCCGTCAAGGTGCTAGGCAGTTAGTAAATCATGGTCATGTTACTGTTAATGGAAAGAAAGTTGATATTCCTTCCTATCTAGTTAAGCCTTCAGATGTGATAGGCCTACAAGAAAAAAGCCGTAATTTAAATATAGTTAAGGAAGCATTAGAAGATCGCAACTATCTTCCAGATTACGTAACTTTTGATGATAAATCATTAGAAGGAACTTTTGTTCGATTGCCAGAACGTTCTGAATTGCCACAAGAAATTAATGAAAAACTTATTATTGAGTACTATTCAAAATAATTATAAAGCATCCAATATTGGATGCTTTTTTTTTGACTTTTCTTATTAAGTTATATTTACTTTCGAAAATTTCCTTTTACCCACCTGAATTATCATATCCTGTTCAATCTCAACAGCATAATCTATATCATCTATTTTTTCTCCATTAATTTTGACTGCACCTTGCTCAATCATTCTACGTCCTTCTCCATTAGATAAAACTAGGCCTAAAGTAACAATAAGTTTTACTATCCAAATCTTATTATCTTCTAATATGCTTTTATCTAAGTCGACAATAGGAATGTCATCTGGGATTGCCCCTTTTTGAAAAACTGTTTTAAAATGACTTTCTGCAATTATTGCGGCTTGTTCGCCTTGATACATTTGAACTAATGTAAAAGCCATTTTCATCTTTGCGTCTCTAGGGTGCATGCTTCCATCTTCTAACCCTTTAATTATACTATTAACTTCATTATGAGGAAGATCAGTAACTAACTTAAAATATTTAATCATTAGTTCATCAGGAATGGACATAGCCTTACCATATATTTGATTCGGTTCTTCATCAATACCAATATAATTCCCTAGACTTTTACTCATTTTTTGAACACCATCTAAGCCCTCTATTAAAGGTAACATTAAGATAGCTTGTTGATCTTGACCATATTCCTTCTGGAGTTGTCTCCCCATTAACAAATTAAATTTTTGATCCGTTCCACCAATTTCAATATCGGTATTTAATGCCACAGAATCGTAGCCCTGCATCAATGGATAAAAAAATTCATGAACACTAATCGGTAAATTAGCAGTGAATCTCTTCTCGAAGTCATCCCTTTCTAACATTCTTGCAACTGTTATTTTAGATGATAACGTAACGACCTCTGCAAAATTAAGTAGTGCAAGCCATTTACTATTATAGTGAACTTCAGTTTTCTTAGGATCTAATATTTTAAATAATTGGTCAACATAGGTTTGAGCGTTTTCCATTACCTGATCAGGAGTTAATTGCTTTCTCGTTTCTGATTTTCCTGAAGGATCGCCTATTTGACCAGTAAAATCACCAATAACTAGTTGAACGATATGCCCAAGCACTTGAAATTGCTTTAGTTTTTGTAATGGTACAGTGTGTCCTATATGAATATCTGGTGCTGATGGATCAAGACCCAATTTTATTTTTAACGGTTTATTATTTTTTATAGAAAGGGCTAATTTCTTTTTGAACTCATCCTCAGGTATTATTTCTACTGCCCCTCTACTAAGTATGCTCCATTGTTTATCAAACTCAGTTTGCTGCTCATAAGTTAATTTAAATATATCATTCATCAGTTTCCCTCCAAAATTTCCCTCCAAAAAATAAAAGAACGTAGTTAAACACTTATCTCATTTGTTGAATGAATTACCCATAATAGTTTTATATATAGAATTTCATTAATTTTTACCATAACATATCACAAAAGTCAACATACTTATAACTATTTCAGTCATTTGCAATTGTATAGATAATATTTAGAAGACTCATGTTGCCTATTTATGATATAATACCAATTTAGGAGGGAAGTTTAATGACTGAATACAGAAAAACAGAACAACAGAAAAACAAAAAATATACTATTTATATAAAATACTTCTTAATGGCTGTTCTCATAATTGTCTTTTTATTTACAGGCATTCTAACCGGGTTAGTAATGTCTTACGTTAAAGATGAACCTATTAGGAGTGCTGAAGAAATTCGAGATAAAATTTCAACAAACAACCTAACGGGGTTCGCATATTTTGCTAGTACAAATGAAGATGGTGAAAACCAATTAATTGGTGCTTTAAGGGCTGATGAAGATAGGCGTTTAATTAGTTACGATGAAATGCCCCAAGATTTTATAGATGCTGTTGTTTCAATTGAGGACAAAGATTTCTGGGATCATAATGGTGTTAACTTAATATCAACAGGTAGAGCATTCTTCCAAAAAACGTTAAATCTTGATGTTCAAACCGGTGGAAGCACTATTACACAGCAATTAGCTAAAAATACCTTCTTAACTTTTTAAAAAACAAATGAAAGAAAAGTGAAAGAAATATTCTTAGCATTAAGAATTGATATGCTTATGTCAAAAGAAGAAATTTTTGCAGCTTATGTTAATAAAATTTCTTATGGCAAGGCAGCTAATCTAAACAATGTATATGGTATTCAGGCTGCTGCAAAAGGATATTTTAATAAAGAGGTGGCTGAATTAAATCTTGCAGAATCCGCATACTTAGCGGGCCTTCCGCAAAGACCTTACGATTATCAAGCTTTTACTTCTGATGGTTTTTATGAAGAGGGTTACGAGTTAGCGAAAAATCGCCAAGAGCTAGTTTTATACAGAATGCTAGAAGAAGGTTATATTAATCAGCAAGAATATGATGAAGCGGTTAATTTTGATATTAAATCAGCTTTTGATTATACACTTGTCGATAAAAAGGCAAACAACGAATACCCTTATTTAATACAAGAAGCAGAAAATCGTGCAGCAGAATTGCTATTAGAAACTTATGGTATAGACAAAGAATCTAGAGAATATTCAGAAGAACTAGAAAGTGCTAAATTAGAATTACAAACTGGCGGATATAATGTTTATACTACCATTGATAAAAGTATTTATGATGCGATGAATAGTGTTACTAGTAACCCAGAGAATTTTAGCAACCCAAAAACTTATAATTTTACATTAACAAATGGGGATACAAAGAAAATTGAAAATGGTTTAGAAGAAGTAGGAGCAACATTAATCGAAAATAAAACAGGTGCAATCTTAGGTTTTGTTGGTGGAAGAGATTTTTCACTATCTCAAGTAAATCATTCTAATTTTAGAGGAACTTCTAACAGACAACCTGGATCATCAATTAAACCTTTGTTAGACTATGGACCTGCATTAGAATTGGGTTATGTTCAGCCAGGCACACCTATTGACGATATTCCACTAGGTACAGCATGGGAACCAGAAAATTGGAACCACAGATATAATGGTAGAATACCAGCTAGACAAGCATTAAATCAATCATACAATATCCCAGCTGTTAAAGTATATGGAATGGTTGGTTCATATATTGGATATGAATATTATACCAAGCTTGGTCTTGAAGCGGATGAATCTTTCTTTAAACAAGCTGGATTAACACCTGCTATTGGCTCAATAGAAACATCACCCGAAAGAATGACAAGTGCATTTACCACTTTCCCTAATGGTGGAATATATGTTGATTCTTATTTGATTACTAAGATTGTAAATAATAGAGGCGATATCGTTTACGAACACGAATCTCAACTCGAAGTTGTCTTTAGTGAACAAACATCCTATATAATGACTGATATGTTGCGTACTGTTATTACTAATGGTACTGGGGGTACTGTTCGAAAATATGTTGGCTATAATATTGATATAGCTGGAAAAACTGGAACTACTAATGACAACAAAGATGCTTGGTTTATTGGTTATTCTCCTGAAATAACTTTAGGAGTATGGGTTGGTTATGATTACCCTGTCACTTTACCAGATGCAAGTATTGCTTCAAAGACGTGGGGAAGATTATTCGCTGAAATTATTAGTATTAGACCGGATTTATCACCTGTTGGTTCTACATTTAAAATACCAAATGGCATAGTAAAAATGGAGGTTTCTAAAACATCAGGAAAACTGCCATCGGATTTAACTAGAGAAGCTGGATATGTAATTACCGACTGGTTTAACATAAAATATATTCCAACTGAGGTTGATGATTCTTTAGAAAGAGCAAGAGTCGTATATTTTAACGGTAAGCGATATATAGCCCATCCAGAAACTCCAGATGACATGGTACAAACAGGCATATTCTTTAAACGAGATCCCTATGTTGTACCAGATGGAAAATCAAATCCAGTTGACTTCGAAAAAGAACTACCTAACGAAGTTGATCCTAGAATAGCGACCTATACACTAATTGATCCACCTTCTTCAATGATTTTAAAATCACAAGAAGGTCAAAATATTCTATCATGGGATAAAAATACCGATCCAAATATAGTAGGATATAGGGTATATAGATTTTCTCTTCTAAATTTAAACTTTAGATATGTTGGTACAGTTATACAAAAGGATTCAAACCCAGGAAGAATATATTTTGAGGATAAATCAGGTGAATATATTTACTTCATTAAAGCAGTTGATATTAATGGAACAGAATCTGATCAATCTGAGTATATCGGTAATACGGCTTTCAATCCTTTCGAAGACGATAATAACGAAGACCAAGATGGTAATAATGTTCCTTTAACAATCCCAAGTACGCCATCTGATCTTAATTCTATTCATATTGAATCTACTAATCAAGTTACATTAACATGGACAGGAAATGATTCCCTAGAATTTGTTACAAAATACAATGTTTATATCGGAATTAATATGAACGGGCCATTTACTTTGATAAAT
>CAZSSR010000018.1:14447-15280 GCA_964609605.1 uncultured Bacillaceae bacterium
ATAACACTAAAGATACATTATTTTCACATGACTTCGGTGAACAAGAAGAAGTATATTACTATATCACTGCTGTTAATCAATTAGGCGAATCACAACATTCGGAAATTATACGCGTAAAATAGAATTTAAAAAGAAAAAAGGATGAACACGATAATTATCGTGGTCATCCTTTTTTCTTTTTAAATATTATTAATTCTTACTTAAAAAATTTTCGTCAACATTTGCTTGATAAGCTTCGTGACTTTTATCTAAGATAACAATAACTACGCGACGATTTTTCAACCTTCCCTCAGCAGTTTCATTAGTATCTAAAGGTATAGTATCAGCAAATCCAGATATCTTAAATCTATCAGATGGTATTGAATGTGATTTTATAAAATAATTTGCAACATTAGCCGCCCTATCGCCAGATAAGTTCCAATTTGAAACATACATTGAAGGTTGAATAATCCTTTGACTATCAGTATGTCCTTCTATTGAAATTAAATTTGGAAGAGTTATTAAAAGATCAGCCACAGTATCCAAAAAAGGTTTGGCTTGCTGTTTCACAACCGCTTGACCTGAATCAAATAAGACATCTTCTTGTAAAACCAACTCAACCCCACGTTCTTCCCTTGTTGCAGTTATAACCCCTTCTAAATCATGTTCTCTTAAATAATTTTTAACCTCTACCAATAACTCATCTAATTTTTTCTCGTTTTTTTCCATATCTACTGGAGGAAATTCTAAATCAATTGGACTGGTCGGAGGATTATCTAAAATAAACTCGGAGCTATCTTCAAGTACACCTTTAAAAGAATCTGCTATCATTCTGAATTTATTAGCATCGATTT
>CAZSSR010000019.1:0-14827 GCA_964609605.1 uncultured Bacillaceae bacterium
ATGCGCTAAACACAACAAGATTGATATTAGCTTATATGAAAAATATGGTGTGAAGCGAGGACTTAGAGATAAGAGCGGAAAAGGAGTATTAACAGGGCTAACCAATATATCCGACGTTATAGCTTACAATGAAGTTAATGGAGAAAGCATACCTTGCGATGGGAAATTAAGTTTTCGAGGATATGATATTTTTGATTTGGTGAATGGCATTGTTATTAACAATCGTTTTGGTTTTGAGGAAATAACCTATTTGCTTTTATTTAGTAATCTTCCAAATGAAAAACAACTTACGGAATTTAAGGGTATATTATCTGATTGCAGTCACCTACCAAGAAATTTTGTTAGAGATGTAATTATGAAAGCACCTAGTAAAGATATTATGAATTCTTTAACTAAAAGCATTCTTACCTTAGCTTCTTACGATAAAAAAGTGGACGATTTATCCTTGGATAATGTATTAAGACAATGTCTTGAGCTTATTAGTATTTTTCCGATGTTAACTGTATATGGCTTTCATGCGTATAATCATTATGATTGTGATAATAGCTTTTATATTCATAATCCTGACAAAAAACTTTCAACTGCTGAAAATATTTTGAGAATGTTAAGACCTGATAAAAAATATACTGAATTTGAAGCAAAGGTGCTTGATATAGCGTTGATTCTCCATATGGAGCATGGTGGGGGTAATAATTCTACTTTTACAACTAGGGTAGTTACTTCTTCTGGATCGGATACCTATTCAGTTATTGCTGCAGCATTATCATCATTGAAAGGCCCAAAACACGGTGGAGCTAATATTAAAGTGGTAGAGATGATGACAGACATAAAATCTAATGTTGCTGATATTAAAGATGAAGAAGAGATAAAAAGCTATCTAGCAAAAATCTTGAATAAGGAAGTATTTGATAAAAGAGGTCTAATATATGGAATGGGGCATGCAATATATTCGATATCAGATCCAAGAGAAAGAATATTTAGAGGATATGTTGAACAACTAGCTGAAGAAAAAGGAAGACAAGATGATTTTGAATTATATTCGATGATCGAAAGAATTGCTCCTGAAGTGATTGCTAAAGAAAGGTATATTTATAAGGGAGTCAGTGCAAACGTCGACTTTTATAGTGGTTTTGTTTATAGTATGCTAAATATTCCATCAGAATTATATACACCAATTTTTGCTATTGCAAGAATTGCAGGATGGAGCGCACATCGATTAGAAGAACTAATCAATGCTGATAAAATAATTAGACCAGCCTACATGAGCCTGTCAGTAGATAGAAACTATATAGAAATGGGCGATCGCTAAAAAAAATAAAATAATATATTATCAAAAGGGGTGCTAATCGTTTATTGGTTGCTCCCCTTTTTTTATCTGTAATTTATTCTGGTTATTGTATGGGTTAGCTCTTTCTGATAGCATGGTTATGAATAGCATGTACCTGATACCTATTAGGGAGGTAGATTATGTTAAGTGAAAAGATTATTATTATGCCTTCATATGCTGAGGGTAATCAGTTAAAGGAAACTGCTGTGAGAGATGGTTTTACCTTTTTAAACATGCGGATTGAAACACTGTCTGGAATTGCTAAAAATAAATGCCTGACGTATCTTACTAAGAATAACTATAGGATTATAGATAGCTCAATTGTAAGATTTTATATCTATGATATTTTAAGAAAACTGCAATCAAATCAGCAACTAAAATATTTTGGTAAGTTACAAATAACTCCCGGCTTTGTAAACTCGATTTATAACTCTATTTATGAGTTAAGGATGGCGGGTTATACTAGCCATAATTTAAGAGATGATTTTTTTATTGATACGGATAAAGCAGCAGATATAAAAAAAATAGCGTTAGAATACGAACGATTTCTTCAAGATAGGTTGTTTATAGATGACTACGAGCTTTACCAATTAGCAATGAAAATAGAAAACAAAAATACTACTAAAGTAATCTACAGGGAACCTAATAATTTAAAATTAAGTAATGTAGAAGAGAAGTATCTTGAATTTTTGACTGAGGGTAATATTCAGATTATTGAGCCTATATTAATTTTAGAAGACTGTGAGAGTCCACTAAAGTACCTATACGATATAGAGAAGTTACCTGATGATTTGCCAAATACGAATATCCAATTCGTAAGTGCCTTAGGGAAAGGCAATGAGTCTAAAGAGGTAATTAGATATATAAAAAGCAACAAGATAAATTTTGATAATGTTTTAGTTTTATATACCAGTCTGGAACCGTATTCTCAATATTTTTATTTATTATCGCAAAAAATGGATTTACCAATAACCTTTGGTGAAGGAATATCAATTAAGAACACTTCTCCTGGTAAGCTATATTTTTCTATAATGGACTGGATAATTGATAATTATAATGTTTCAAATTTTGCTAAGGAGATTTTAAGTAACTTACCTTTACCAGATGATAAGGGAATGATTAATTTAGCGGAATTTGCTAAAGGTATCCAGATAATTATTGATAAATACAGTAATACGAGTAGTGAAATTGATCAAGAAGCTAAGACAAGTATTCTGGAAAAGCTGAATATGATAATTGAACATTCAGAGGGTTTAATAGATATGAAGGATGGTTTTCTACAATTATCAGAATGCGTAGAAGAATTAAGAGTTTGTAAATCAGGGGCAAAGCCTGGATATATTCATCTAAGCAGTTA
Organism: uncultured Bacillaceae bacterium; assembly: GCA_964609605.1. GTDB lineage: Bacteria > Bacillota > Bacilli > Tepidibacillales > Tepidibacillaceae > CAZSSR01. Next base: position 2,685 of record CAZSSR010000019.1, read on the forward strand.
TAAAAAGGGCGTTTGGATTAGTAGAGAAAACACATTTATTATTGGCCTAGATGCTTCAACATTTCCCGGGCAAGCACTAGAAGATCCTATTTTATTAGATGTTGAGCGCCAAGAGCTAGGGAATGGAATACATTTAAATAAACAGAAAATAAACGAAAAGCTAAACGACATGAGTCAACTTTTAGCATATATTAAAGGCAATATATATTTGAGTTATAGTAGTTTTGATACAATAGAGAATAAAATTCTGTCCCCATCATCGGTATTATTGCAGGCTTATCGCTTGCAGACAAAGAATCCTAGAATGGATTATGAAGCTTTAAATAAATATTTTAAACAAGTTGCTGGTTTTCTTATAGAAAATGAGAATAAAATGTTGGATGAAGATGATTGGTGGTTAAATCAGCAGATATTAGAAAACCATAAGCCTACAGAAGATCAATTTTCTAGTATATACCACAATATTAGCAAGGGAATAAATGCATTAAATATGAGAAGTAGTAATTTGTTTACGGAGTATGATGGAAAAGTTGAATTTGAGTTAGTTGAGGCTGGAATTATGAAGGATGGAAGGTTGATTTTTTCATCTAGTCAACTGGAGACACTTGCTTCTTGCCCCTATAAATATTTTTTGAGATACATTCTTAAGATAAAAGTACCAGATGAGATAAATAATAACTCTGTTCAATGGTTAGACCCTGCTTCACGAGGCACTTTATTACACAAGGTTTTTGAAAGATTTTATATTGATCTTAAATTTCGCAATGAAAGACCCTCAGTTATGAAACATGCGAATCTGATTCGGAATATAGCTACTGATGAAGTGGAAAAAATCTATAAAGTTTGTGTTCCACCAAGCAATCTAATTTATGAGCTCGAAGTTAATGAAATATTGGAGACATGCGGAATATTTTTGGCATATGAAGAGAAAAATCTAGGTGACTTTTTGCCAAGTTATTTGGAAATGTCATTTGGTATGGGCGATACAAATAAAGAATTAGGAGAAATACCAGAAATCAAAATAAATTTAATGAATGGTAAAGCTATATATGTGAATGGGAAAATAGATCGGGTAGACAAGTTATCAATTGATGATTATGTAATTATAGATTATAAAACAGGTAGTTCTAATAATTATAAAGATAATGAATACTTTAAAAAAGGTAGATATCTACAACATGCTTTGTATGCGATCGCATTGGAGACAATTATGAGGGATAAAGCAATTTGTGAAAATCCCAATGTTTCAAAGTCAGTTTATCTGTTCCCAACGATAAAAGGGGAAGGGCGATCTGTTATTAGACTAAGAGAAAGTCGCGATGATGTAAATGATATTTTGGAAAAACTATTAAATGTATTTGAGGAAGGATCGTTCATTTCTAATGATGATGATTACTGTAAATACTGTGATTATAAGGTTGTTTGTGAAAATATTAGATCCGAAGATTCAATAAAACAGATGAGGGATAATTCTCAAGACGTAGGTGTAACAAGTTTAAGGGGGCTTGGGATATATGAGTAAATTAACACTTTCAGATCAAGCTGATAGAGATAAAATATTAAATTCATTTGATAAAAATTTTCTTGTAGAAGCAGGAGCAGGTTCAGGAAAGACTACGTATCTAGTTCTTCGGATGATTGAGATTGTTCGAAAGGGAAAATATAAAATAGAAGAAATAGCTGCAATAACTTTTACAAAAAAAGCAGCTACAGAGTTGCGTGAAAGATTTCAGACTAAATTAGAGAGAGCTTTTGAAGAAGCAAAAGACCAAGAAGAAAGAAAACTTTTGCAAGTGGCACTACAAGATATAGATCAGAGTTTTATTGGTACGGTACATTCTTTTTGCGGAAGATTACTAAAGGAAAGACCAATAGAAGCCAGTATCGATCCAGAATTTAAGGAATTAGATAATATTGACCTAGTTTTATTAGAAAGACAAGCATGGGAGGAATACTTGTTAACTTTAAAGCTGGATAATTCTATTTTATTAAGTAATCTTGAGAAAATTGGAATTGTTCCAGAAGACTTATATCCTAGCTATCAAGTGCTTAATAATTATTCTGATGTGGACTTGGTTACAGAAAAGGCGGAAAGACCAGACTTAGAGAGGGCATTACAACAAGTATTAAAATTTGTAGAAAGAGCAGAACATTCTATACCGAATAAACCATTAGATGATAAGGGCTATGATCAACTACAAAAGGCAATTATAAGAGTAGTAAACTTGAACAGATATTTTAACTCTGCTAATGATTTAAATATTATAAGAATTATAACTATTTTTGAGAAGAACCTTGGCGTTATCCAAAAAAGATGGAATTCTAAAGAAGAAGCTAAAGATTATGAGGAAGAGGCGGAGATTTTACGAGAAGAGATTATTCTGCCGATTATGAAAGCTTGGAGAGAATATGCTCATTTTTATATAATAGCTTTTTTAAGACCTGCCATAGATTATTACGAAAAGGTAAGGAATGAGCAATCTTTCTTAAATTTTCAAGATTTGTTAATTAAGAGTGCTACTATGTTGAAAAATAATTCGGAAGTTAGAAGATATTTTCAGAATAAGTATAAATGCTTATTAGTAGATGAATTTCAGGATACTGATCCAATCCAGGCTGAAATCGTCTTTTATCTAACAGGAAAGAATAATGAAGAGAAAGATTGGCAAAAACTTATTCCAAAGCCAGGTAGATTATTTGTAGTTGGCGATCCAAAGCAATCAATTTATCGATTCAGAAGAGCTGATATAGATATATATAATTTAGTAAAGAAGTTAATCCAAGATAGTGGTGGAGAGGCATTAAAGCTAACATCAAATTTTCGTTCCCTTAATTCAATCGGGAATTATTTGAATCCAATTTTTAAGGAAATATTGCCAGAAGAAAGTGATAAATATCAAGCTGAATTTGCACTAATGAATACTGTAAAAGAGGACGAATTGCATGCAGTCTCAGGTGTTAAATATCTTCAGATTTCCTCTGAATATACTAAAAAAGATGATGTAGTTACTAGTGATGCAGAATCAATTGCCAAAATTATTAGGTCTGCAGTAGATGGAAAAATGAAGCTTTATCGAACCGAGGAAGAATTAGAGTCTGGTATGACAGATAAACCAATATATAAGGATTTTTTGATTCTACTAAGATATAAGAATTCAATGGAGATATATACTAGAGCATTAGAGAGCTATGGGATCCCAGTAAAGGTTGCCGGTAGAAGTTCTGTTGGTGAATCAATCGAGGTAAAAGAGCTCCTTAAATTATTGAAGTTGTTAAATAATATTGATAATCAGGTTTTGCTTATTTCTGTCTTAAGAGGCTTATTTTTCGGATTAAGTGAGAATGTATTATATAAGTTTAAATGTGCTGGTGGTCAGTTTAACATATTATCTATTATTCCCGATGGGTTAGAAGAGAAGTACAGAAGTGAAGTAGAAAATGTTTTTATAAAATTAAATGAGTATTATCTATGGACTAAAAAGTATAACCCGATAATTGTGATAGAAAAAATTATTTTAGATATAGGGATTATTCCATATATAGCTCAGGGTGAAATGAATAAGAGCAGATATGGTAGTATTTATTATATTCTTGATAGGTTAAGAAAGGCAGAATCTGAAGGGATTACAGAATTCTCAACAATAGTTAAGCAATTTGAGACCTTGTTAGACAGTGAAATAGAAGAGGAATTAGATATTTTTTCTGAAGAGGATAATGTTAGGATAATGAATCTACACAAATCAAAAGGATTGGAAGCTCCAGTCGTATTTTTGGCGCATCCAGCTAAAAAGACCAAATTTTTGCCCTCATTACATATTGAAAGGAAAGATAACCAGCCAAAAGGTTATTTTACATTTTCAAAGTTGATAGGCCAATATGTTCCTATCTCTATTGCAGAACCAAAAAATTGGACAAGCTATCAAGATGAGGAGAAAAAATATTTAGATGCCGAAGAGCTACGTCTTATCTATGTAGCTGCCACACGGGCGAAGAATTTACTGATAATAAGTAAGAGTCAAATTAAAAATAAAAACCCTTGGGAATTACTTCTTAAAGATTTAAATGAAGAAGATGAAATGAAAGTACCTGATGTAGAAAACAGATTAATTATAGAAAAAAATGATAGTCAGATAATCAATATAAATGAATTTAACAGAATTAAATTAGAATGTGCGAGTTGGCAAAATGCTTTACGAGCTAAAAGTTATTTAACTGCATCACCTACAGATTATAAGGATGAGTCTAAACTATGGAGCGTTAGCAGAGAGGATGGTGGGGGGTTAGCTTGGGGTAATGCAGTCCATAAAACACTTGAGCATCTAGTGGAGGGAAATGAGGCTCTTGAATCAATAGTTGAAAACGCTTTAGTAGAAAACGAAGTTCCACTAGAGCGGAAAGATGAGATTATTGCATTAGTTGAGAACTTTAAAATGACAGCTATCTGGAAGCGGATAGAAAAGGCTGAAGCAAAATTTACTGAAGTTCCTTTTTCAGTTAAGATTGAGAAAAGTCACTCGATATTTGTCGAAATATGTCAAAACAGTGACCTACCAATTATTATGACAGGAGTGATTGATTTAGTATTTAAGGAAGACGGTGGTTGGGTTGTTGTTGATTATAAAACTGACCATGCTTCAACAGATACTGACTATGAAAAATTGAAAGATATTTATAAAAAACAAACGAAAATATATAGATTTGTTATTGAAGAATTTTTAGGTGAAAAAGTGAAAGAGGATCAAATTATATTTTTATCAAAGTTGATAGGTTATTGTTTATAACAATAACCTATTTTTCAGATTTTTCATCTATAAATTTTAAAATCGCTTCCACTGCTATGTCTTGTTGTTCTTCCGCGCTTATTGTCGCCGGTGGGTCGCCTTTTTGTTCACCATAATTGCCAAATTGGGCATGGTTGCCTCCCTCGATAATTACAATATTCTCAGTGTAGTTAATATGTTCTTCTAAATTTGAATTGAAAGTTCCATAAATTGTGAGTGCCTCTTCTGGTGAAACGTCACCATAAATATAAGCGCCAAGTAAAATCAAACCTGTAACTTTGTCATTATTGTCTGCGACATAACTGCTTGCCATCGCACCACCCATGGAGTGACCTCCAACATACCAATTTTTAATATTTGGTAGTTCTTCAAAAACCTTATTGGCCGCATTTGAATTGAATATTGCCATATTAAAAGGCATTTCTACTAGTACACATGTAATTCCGTTTTGTCGCAGTTTTTCTAAAATTGGAATATATGCTATATGTTCCACCTTGGCACCAGGGTAAAAAATCAGAGCATTATCACTAGGAGTATCAGGTACTAATATCGTAAGGTTATCTTTAATCATAATGGAGTTACTGTTTTGGATAAAAGTATTTACTGAATCATCAGCTTTGTAATAATCAGCTGCATAGATGAAAAAAGCACCTATCAATATTATAACAATTGAAATAAAAGAAATAATTATTCTTTTAACACTTTTCTTCATAGATCAATTTTCCTTTCTATCTTTATAAGATTATTATCTCACAAAGATACCACATTTGGTAACAATCGTTTGACGATCGTGTAGCAATCACTCAACGTTCAAAGGGGGTATGCTTTATCATCATAAAAGTATATCTTGTTTTAAATTAATTTTTGATTTGCAACTTTTTTAAATATATGTTCGTTATATAATATATGAGATAATGATAATATATATACTAGTTGTATAAATTAGCGAATTTTGGATTATTTTTTTGAAAAAAGGAGATGATATTATGAAATCTAAAATTATAATATTCATTACGATATTGGTAATAGCTACTGTGTTTACTGGGTGTGGAACTGTGACAGAACCAGAAGTACCTATAGTGATAGAACCCGATGAACCAGTTCAGGAAAACGATGGAGTTATAGGGTATGAGGTTATTAAAAAGTTATCAGAAAATGCTGATAATAATTCAAAAATTTTCTATCCGCAGATTACTGGCTTTAAGGGCGAGCTCTTAATGGACTATATGAACCAGACCTTAGCAAAAATCAATAATATGTATGGAGAAAATGAAAATTACCAAGATGTAAGTGTTGATTATGAGATTACTAAAATGAATAATGATATCCTTAGTGTATTGTATAAAGGGACTGCTAAAGTTGATGGTGATAAACAAATTAATATTCAGACAAGTGTCAATTTAGATATTAAAACATCAAATCCAATTGACTTTCAAAACCTTGTAGATGCCGATTCAGAGTCGGGAGTAACAGTAAGGCAAATGATTAATCAAAAGGCTAAAGACATGGAACTTAAAAATGGAGTAGAGTTTGAGAGAGTTAAATTATACTTTAAAGGAGAAAATATAGTTTTCTACTACTTGCCAGCTGTTGTCAATGAAATAAATTTTATAGAGATAAGTATTCCCGAAAAAGAACTAGAGGGACTTATTAACACAAGTTTTGGTGAAAAACCAGCAAGTTAAAGGAAAGATAAAGTGAATTAGCCTAATCCAACATCTAAGACCATCATAATGGAAAAACCAATCATGGCTCCTAGTGTTGCAATATCTGAATTTCCAGATGATTGTGATTCAGGAATAAGTTCTTCAATAACCACAAATATCATTGCACCTGCTGCAAAAGCTAATGCATAAGGAAGAAGTGGCTGGATAAAAAATACTAAAGCGGCCCCTGCGACGGCAGCGAAAGGTTCAACTATTCCGGAAAGTTGACCATACCAAAAGCTTTTGCCCCTAGAAAGACCATCTCTTCTAAGTGGAACGGATACTGCTGCTCCTTCAGGAAAATTTTGTATACCAATACCGATAGCTAGGACAACTGCTCCGCCCATGGTTGCTGAAGGCAATCCAGTAGCGGCCGCACCAAAAGCAACTCCAATTGCAAATCCTTCTGGAATATTATGAAGAGTAATTGCGAGTACTAAAAGAATACTTCTTTGCCAATTCGTTTTGGGACCCTCTGCATTTTCGATAGATTCATTTAAATGTAAATGAGGAATAATTTTATCAACAATCTTTAAGAATATTCCACCTAAAATAAAACCAATAAGCGCAGGCAACCAAGGTATTTTCCCCATATTTTCAGACATTTCTATTGAGGGAGCTAATAGAGACCAGAAACTTGCAGCTATCATAACACCAGCTGCAAATCCAAGCATAGCATCAAGTAGCTTTGGTCTAATAGTATTAAAAAAAAAGACCACACTGGCACCTAGTGCAGTTAATAGCCAAGTAAAACAGGTTGCCAAGAAAGCAAGTAATATCGGATTATAATTGCTAAGCGTTTCAAACATATAGTGTCACTCCTTAGAAAGATTGGTTGAAGTTAGACCTTATTCATTGTAAAATTATCTAATCTCTATTATTATAAAGGTAGAACACATTAATTACTAGGGAGGTCTAATAATGAATAAACTTTTTAGATGTACGGTATGTGGATTTATCTCTGAAGGTGAAGAAGCTCCTGAATTATGTCCTAAATGTGGAGCTCCTAAAGAAAAATTTGTTGTCTTAACAAATGAGGAAGCAGATAAGATTTATAAATCCGATAGAACTAATGATATTCATATGGAACTAGTAACATTAGCATCTAGAGTAGTTGAATTGTGTAAAGAGGGAATTGAAATAAATCTTGACCCACCTTGTGTAAAGGATTTTGTAAAAGCGAAAGATGAAGCGTGGATTATTAAACAAAGAGCAAAGGCAGAAATAGAATCGCATATGAAAAAGGGTAAATGGTAATAAGAATAGATTAAGACAAGAGAAGAAGCTTTTCTTCTCTTTTTTTGTGTAGTAAAATGAAGTCAAATCTAATTATGTCCTAATGTTATTTAATTAACGATGTTGCGGATAGAAAGGAAGATGTACTTGAATGTAATAACTGTGAAATTACGGGAGGTTCTATTTGCTGTACTTCCAATCATAGTAATAGTACTTATATTAAATTTTACATTGGCACCACTGGATGCCTCTTTAATTATAAGCTTCATCATTGGCTCAATTCTGATTGTTACTGGATTAACCATTTTTTTATTAGGCGTGGATATTGGAATTACTCCAATTGGTAATTTTCTTGGCTCAGCAATAGTAAAAACAAATAAAATTTGGATAGTAGCTATAGCTGGTTTAATACTTGGTTTTTTTATTTCGATTGCTGAACCTGACTTGCATATACTAGCAGGTCAAGTCGAATTCGTTACTGCTGGGCTGATAGGAAAATGGGGGATTGTTGTCGTTGTATCGGTTGGTATTGGTGTATTACTTTCTTTGGGACTTATAAGAATTATTCGTAATGTACCATTGTACAAAGTACTATCGGTTTTATATTTTATTATATTCGTACTCGCTATATTTACATCACCAGAGTTTTTAGCGATATCTTTTGATGCCTCTGGAGCAACAACTGGAGCGATGACGGTTCCATTTATTTTAGCACTTGCAATGGGGATTTCATCTATGAGAAAGGATAGTAAATCATCTGAAAAAGACAGCTTTGGGTTAGTGGCTATTGCCTCCACAGGAGCTGTTATAGCAGTTATGATTATGAGTATTATTTCAAAACCTGACAAAATTGTAGGGAGTATTGAATCTCAACAAACATTATCGCTTTCGGCATCGGTACTTAGTCCATTTATCCAAAAGGCAATTCCAATAACGTTAGAAGTTATTCTAGCATTATTACCAATTTTATTAATTTTTCTAATTTTTCAAAAAATTTCGTTTAAATTATCTGTAAAAATATTTCGAAGAATTTTATTCGGACTTTTGTTTGTATTTGTAGGATTAGTTTTGTTTTTAGTTGGTGTCAATGCAGGATTTCTTGAAGTAGGAAGAGCTGTTGGTTATACATTAGCCTCGTTAGATAATAAAGCTATTATTGTAATCATAGGGTTTGTTTTGGGGTTTGTTATTATATTAGCTGAACCAGCGGTTTATGTATTAACACATCAAATCGAGGATGTTACCAGCGGTTATGTAAAAAGAAACGTAGTAATGCTATCACTTTGTATTGGAGTGGGTATTGCTGTTGCATTATCGATGTTAAGGATAATTATTCCTGAACTCCAATTATGGCATTATCTTTTGCCGGGATATCTTATTGCTATAGGAATGACTTATTTTGTTCCAAAGTTATTTGTTGGTATTGCATTTGACTCAGGTGGAGTTGCATCTGGACCGATGACTGCAACATTTATTCTAGCATTTGCACAAGGTGCAGCTGAAGCAATAGAAGGAGCGGATGTACTTGTAGATGGGTTTGGAGTGATTGCGATGGTTGCATTAACTCCTTTAATAGCGTTACAAGTTCTAGGTTTTATGTTTAAAATAAAATCTAAAAAACAAGGAGTTGAAGTGAGCGATGAATAATTCTGATATGACCGGATATGAGCTTGTCAGTATAATAGTAAATTATGGAGTCGGTAGCAAAATTATTCAGACTGCCAAGCGATATGGCTTTACTGGGGGTACAGTATTATTAGGCAGGGGTACTGTGAATAATGGGTTATTAAATTATATCGGCTTATCTGAAGTAAGAAGAGAAATCATATTAATGATTGCCGAGAAAAAGATAGCAGAAGAAGTACTAGACAAGTTGAATAAAGATTTCAAATTTTCAAAGCCCAATCATGGCATAGCTTATACTACTTCAGTTTGCGCTGTAATGGGTGCAAGAAATTGTAATTTTGATAAATTGAAGGAAAAAAGGGGTGTAGAAAGTACTATGTATAATTTAATAACAGTAATTGTAGATAAAGGGAATGCGGAAAATGTTATTGATGCAGCAACAGGTGCAGGGTCTAAAGGTGGGACGATAGTTAATGCTAGAGGGTCAGGGATTCATGAAACTAGCAAATTATTTTCTATGGATATTGAACCTGAGAAAGAGATTGTAATAATTTTATCTAAAACTGACGAAACCGAAAAAATTGTCTTAGCAATAAAAGAAGATCTTAAAATTGATGAGCCAGGTAAAGGCATCATCTATATTCAAAATGTAAATAACACATACGGCATATATAATTAAATAGTAGGAGCGTCTTGAATACGATAAAGATGAGTCAAATACGGATTATAGTGAGGATTTGGTTTTATTCCAAATGATTTGGGAAGACCAGTTGATGAAGGAAAATATGGAGCTCTATAAAAAGTGATTTAGGAGGTTATATGATGGTGAATAAAAAGTTAATTTTTGCAATTCTATTAATTGTCCTTATGATAGGGATATCAGCATGTGGTACAGAAAAACCTGTTGTTGAGCCACCCGTTGTTGAAGAACCCGTCGTTGAAGAGCCAGTTGTTGTAGAATTAGAGTACACAGATGATGGCATAATTAAACCGGAAATTGCTGAAGCAGTTATCAATGAGATTTCAGATGAATTAATGATTGCTATTAAGGAAAAGGATTTTGATACAATTTCTGCTTTTACTCATCCGGACAAAGGTGTAAGATTTACGCCTTATACCTATATTTCATTGGAAAACGATATTGTATTAAATAAAGCAGAAATTGAAGAATTTTTTGAAGTTGAGAATGTATATATGTGGGGATTTTACGATGGGATTGGTACAGAAATTGAATTGACACCAGCAGAATATTACGAAAAATTTATCTATACAGAGGATTTTTTAAATGCCGAACAGGTTAGTTATAATGAAATTTTAAGAATCGGGAATATGCTAGAAAATCAATTTGAAGTATATGAAGATGCTATTATTGTTGAGTACTATTTTCCTGGATTTAATCCTGAATATGAAGGTATGGATTGGCAAAGCTTAAGATTAGTTTTTCAACAATATGATGGAACCTGGCTATTAGTTGGTATTATTCACAATCAATGGACCATATAAATACAGCTCCTACAAGGAGTTGTCGATAACACCTTGTAGGAGCTTTTATTTATCGTTATACTAAATATTTTTTAATATCATCTGCGGATAGTACTTTGCCTGCTGATTTTACTTGGTCATCAACAACTAGCGCTGGAGTAATCATAATGTTATAAGACATAATTTCTTGAATATCCTCAATCTTTTCAACAGTGGCATCGATTCCTAACTCTTTAATCGCTTCTTTTGTATTAGCCTCTAACTTTTTACATTTGGGGCAGCCTGTTCCTAATATTTTAATAATAATTTTAATCAACCTCCTTTTTTGTTATTACACTAATAGGTATCCAAAAGCGTTGAATGTATACCCGATTATTAATATGCCTAATGTTACAACTCCCGCAAACGTTAAAAGGAGTTTTGTTTTAACAACCTTTTTTAGCATGATTAATGATGGAAGTGATAAAGCTGTAACAGCCATCATAAAAGCTAGCGCTGTTCCAATACCCACGCCTTTTAAGACTAATGCTTCTGCTATTGGAAGCGTGCCGAATATATCAGCATACATCGGTATTCCTACTAAGGTTGCTAATAAAACTGAGTACCATTTGTCTTGACCTAGTACTGCAGAAATGATACTCTCTGGTATCCAGTTATGTATTGCAGCACCGATACCGACACCAATAAGAATGTATAGCCATACTTTTTTGACTATATCTATGACCTGGTCTTTGGCAAATATAACTCTTTGTTTTCTAGTTAATTCTTCTTGTTCAGTTTCGACTACTTTATTACTATAGATAAAAGGCTCAACATATTTTTCAAGTTTTGCCTTGCTAATAACAGTACCGCCGATTACTGCAAGAATTAATCCGACTGTTACATAGGCAATGGCAATTTTCCAATTGAATATGCTTGCAAGCAAGATTACAGATGCCAAGTCAACAAGTGGTGATGATATTAGAAATGAAAATGTTACCCCGATTGGAAGTCCTGCACTAGTAAAACCGATAAATAGAGGTATTGAGGAGCAGGAGCAAAATGGGGTTACTGTTCCTAATAAAGCTCCAAGTATATTGGCTTTTATTCCTTTATATCTCCCTAGTATTCTTCTTGTACGCTCAGGAGGGTAAAAGCTCTGCACATATGATATAATGAAAATTAATACTGAGAGTAAAATAAATATTTTAATAACGTCATATATGAAAAAATGAATACTTCCTCCCAACCTATCCAGGGTGCTAAGCCCAAAAACATCTTCTACCAGTAGCTTAACCAAATAGGATAGCCAATCCATTCTTAGCAATTGGTT
>CAZSSR010000020.1:0-14229 GCA_964609605.1 uncultured Bacillaceae bacterium
TATCTTAGACCTTTTGAAGTTTCGATGCTGCCAAAATCCCATTTATTATTGCTTCCGTCAATTTCCCTTGTTCTTCTATTAAATTAATTACTTCATTTTTTCTTTGATTAAGATTTCTTAAATAATTGATTCTCTCTTCAATTTCCCTTAATACGTTTTCATCAAGTGAACCAGTCATTTCTTTACGATATCTGGCTATAAAAGGTATCGTACTTCCATCATCTAATAGACTAATTACCTTCTCTACTTGCTCTCTCCTTAATTTTAACTCCTTAGATATTTGATCAATCAAAAAATAAGCTTCCTGCTCCATAATATATCCTCCATAACTATAATAATAATTTATAACACATCACAACTTATGTACTTGTCTTCTTAAGATAATAATTGCAATTTCATTCAGTTAAAAAACAAAAAAAAAGGGCTTTCCCCTCTTTTAAAAACTAATTAGTCCCATACTTATTTGTAAAGCCTCATCCACCTTATGCATTAAATCTTCATCCAAATTTGTTATCTTATCTGTTAATCTTTGTTTATCAATTGTGCGTACTTGTTCAAGTAATATTACTGAATCTCTTTCAAACCCATGAGTGCTCGCTTTTATCTCAATATGTGTAGGCATTTTAGCTTTTTGTATTTTTGCTGTAATTGCCGCTACTATAACAGTCGGACTAAAACGATTCCCAATATCATTTTGTAAAATCAAAACGGGACGAATTCCACCTTGTTCTGACCCTACAACTGGAGAAAGATCCGCGAAAAAAACATCTCCACGTTTTACATTCACTCCTCACACCCCACTAACTAAGCGACCAAAAACGGAATCAGCTTCTTCTTCTACTAGAAAAGACTCTAATGAAAGATTTAGATTAATATTAGCCATTTCCATATATCCTCTTTGCATATTCTCTCTAATAACCTGCTTTTCTCTTTCTAATAAATATAATTTCATTGCTTTTCTAATTAATTCACTCCTATTTAAGGCTTCTATTTCAACAACTCCATCAACCTCTTGCAACAGATTCTGAGGCAAGCTAATCATAATGCGTATTGTATTATTACTTGACACAACAATGCACCCCCGTCAAAAGTCACCTACTAAAGATATCAAACCTTAAATACTTTTCAATATTAAAATTACATCGACCCGTATTTATAAATATATAAACATATTATTACTTAGAATAGCATTAATAACCTTTAAAATCAAGTATAGATAGGTATATCTATCTTCTTTAATTTTATTATTCTGTAGCTAGATTATTAACTATCTCAATAATTTTACCATTCTTTTTATATACTCTTGGAATTCTTTTACCTAATAATGTAACTAATTCATAGTTTATTGTATTTAACAAGCTTGCATTATCATCCATTGTTATTTGCTGATTATTTTGCGACCCTACAATTACAACTTCATCACCTATTTGTACATCATTTATCCCTGTTACGTCTATCATCGTTTGATCCATACATATCTTACCTATAATTGGAGCTTTTACGCCATGTACAATAACGCAACCTTTATTTGATAAGTTTCTTGAAAGACCATCAGCGTAGCCAATTGGCAAAGTCGCTACTGTAGTTTTTCTTGTTGCTTTAAATGTTGCCCCATAACTAACCGTCTGCCCCAAATTTATAGTCTTAACATATATTACTTCAGTTTTAATGGTCATAACTGCCTTTAAATCATCTTTTAATAAATCAACTTCATCAGATGGTGCTAGACCATATAATCCAATCCCTATCCTTGCCATTGTTTGTTTTAACTCAGTAAAACCAATTACTGCAGCTGTATTAGATACGTGAATTATCGAAGGGCTAAAAGATTCTTTTACTTTATCTACTACTTCACTAAAAATCCTATATTGATTATATGTAAAAGATTTTTCTCTTAAATCTGCAGTGGCAAAATGTGTATAAATACCCTCAAAGTCAATCCATTTTGTTTTCCTTATATAATTTATATATTCATCTATATCTCTAGGTGCTAGTCCAATTCTACCCATACCTGTATCTATTTTTAAATGTACTTTAGTGTTTTTACCTAATTTTTGCCCAGCATTTTCAATTCTCTCAATAATATCTAAAGTATATACCGTTAATGCTATATCATATTTACAAGCTATTTCAATGCCATTGTCAGGAGTATATCCTAAAACTAATATATGATCCAAAATACCGGCTTTTCTTAATTGAATTGCTTCATCCAAAAATGCCACTGCAAAATATTTTACTCCCAGTGTTTGTAAATGAGTTACAACTGGAATGGCACCATGACCATAAGCATCAGCCTTAACAACGGCCATCAATTCAATATTATCTGAAAGCTTAGTTTTAAAATAATCTAAATTTTTCGTCAATGCATCTAAATCTATTTCAATTATCGTCGGTCGAAAAAATGACGTTTCCATTATTGATTCATCACCTTATTAATGCTTTTTTTTACCTCTTTTAAGTTGATCAATTTTTTTATTTAATTCATCTATAAAATCATTAGAAATCATTAACGGGGTTTTCTTCCCCTCTATTAAATAAAAAAACTTCAAATCATATGTTTGTTCAATGTCCGCAATTGGAATCTCTTTTTTAATTTCTGACTTTTCTATTATTAAATAAGTATCGGTAAGAGTGTATTTAGGTTTTACCTTCATCTTATAAATAATTGGAGAAGCAATTAATATTATTATTCCCCCACCAATTGCACCAATTTTAAATATACTATCTGATGAATTATACACCAAACTTAAGATAATAATTAATATAATAAAAATAATTGTTTCAATAATTTTTATCTTCATCGATTTTCTAAAAAATATTGTCGATAAGCTAGAGGATTCTTCCAAAATTACACTCATTAAACTCACATCCTGATTTATCTGATTATTTATTCTATCAATTTTTTATCTATAATAAAAGCATTAAATTTACATATATATATTAATCACTAAAAGTCTATTCCCCAGGCAATATGTCGAACTCATCAGCTTTATTAGACATTATATAATAGATAGCAGACCCAATATTTTCTATAATATCAGTTGCGAGTACACTATAATTGCTCGAATATTTTACAGCTAATAAACCTGCTAAGCCATGTATATAAACAGAAGCAATCAGCGATTCTTTAACTGGTATCCCCTGAGAAATTAAACCAGTAATCATACCTGCTAAAACATCTCCCGTTCCACCTTTTGCAAGCTCTGGTCCACCTATTTGATTTATATAAATTTCACCATCTGGAGTAGCAATAACCGTGTTTGCTCCTTTTAAGACAACATATACTCCATACTCGCGAGCAAGGTTTTGTGCAACTATTACACGATTTTCTTCAATATATTTAACGTTTTCTTTTGCCAATCGCGACATTTCACCTGGATGTGGGGTTAATATTATTGGAAAATCTCTACCACGTAAAATATCTAGATTATTGCTTAAAGCATTTAATCCATCCGCATCTATTAATAATGCAGTTTTTGAAAGATTAAGTATTATCTCTAATAAATTATATCCATAATCCCATAATCCAACTCCCATACCGTAACAAATAGCACTATACTTATTATCTTTGCTCAGCAATATTTCAATTCCATCTTTAGATAGATGTCCTGTATCGTCTTCAGCCAAGCCTTTAAATATTGCTTCTGGTAGATGACTAAAAACCATAGTCTGGAGTGACCTTGGAATAGCAATGGTTGCAAGTCCAGCACCTATTCGTAAGGTGGCTTTAGTAGCTAATGTGGGTGCACCTGGCATATCCTTAGATCCCCCAATTATTAATGCATGTCCATATATTCCTTTATGCGTATTCTTATTACGTATTGGTAATATATTGTTTACTATTTTATATGTTATCAACCGCTTTAATAAAATTGTTTCTTTAATAATATTAGGTGGAATTGAAATATCCTCAACTACTAGCTTCCCAACATAATCCACACCTGGATATAAAAGAAGGCCTAGTTTTGGAAAAGCAAATGTTACCGTAATTGTAGCTAAAAAAGCACTGTTTTCTATTTGGCCCGTATCACAATTCACTCCCGACGGAATATCTATAGAAACTTTAAATTTATCTAATGTATTTGCAAAGTCAATTATATCCTTTTGTGGATTTTTTAACGGACCATTTGCACCAATTCCCAACAATGAATCAATTATCACGTCATTATTAGACATTCTTTCTTTTAAAATATCAAGTGTCTTTTCTTGCAATATTTCGACCTTATATCCCGAGTTGATTAAAGAATTAAAGTGGATTTTACTTTCTCGTGATAATTTATCTTTGTTACCAACTAACCACGTTTCTACCTCATAACCTGCATTACCAAGATGTCTTGCTACAACAAACCCATCTCCACCGTTATTACCATGTCCTGATAATATAATAACTTTCGAGCATAATTTCTTATTAAGCCATTTTTTAATTCGATTCGCAACAGCAATTCCAGCGTTTTCCATTAAAACTTCACTTGGTATACCGATTTTTTCTATTGCTTTTTTATCTATTTCACGCATTTCTTTAGCCGTAACTAAATACATATTTTTTCCTCCTCACTTATTATAAAATTATGTATTTTTAATATTGAAAAAAACTTATAATCTATCTACCTATGCTCAATAATCACTTGTGCAATTGCTAAATTCCTTGTATGAGAAATACTGATATGATAAATGAATTTATCATCATTTACATCATTTTTAATATTAATAAACGGTTTTCCTGTATCATAATTAAGTATTTCTATATCCTTCCAGCTAATTTTCCCGCCTATTCCGGTTCCAAAAGCTTTTGCTACCGCTTCTTTTCCTGAAAATCTTCCTGCAACATATTCTAGCTTCTTAATTATATTTATAGGACATTCCTTTATTTCATTATCAGAAAGTATTTTACTTATAAAAACCTTTTCCTTTCTATATAATATCTTCTCTATTCTACTTATTTCTATAGCATCAATACCAATTCCATATATCATTATATTTCCCCTCATAAAGTAATATTGTTTTTATAATATTATCGCAATTCTTTTCTTTACTTAAGTATAACAAAAAGGTTGTTTAATTAAAAACAACCTTTTTGTTATATATTATATTTTACTATCTTTAATATTAACTAATAACTTTATTTTTTTTCCTTTTTAGATATCCAAAGAATAACACGGCAACAGTTATTGTAATAGGAACTATCCAATCAGCTCCAGGTAAAAGGTAAAAAACATTATCATACATTATAACATCGGTCACTATCATGTGCCCAGCCGTGTATGCAATAACACCAGCACCAATATAGATAATAACTGGGTATTTGTCGATAAATTTCAATATTATTTTACTACCCCAAACAATTATTGGGATACTGATAAGCAAACCTAATACAACTAGCAATATATTTCCATCAGCTGCACCAGCAACGGCCAAGACATTATCAATACCCATTAATATATCCGCAAATATAATTGTTCTAATGGCTTCTGAAGTACTACAAGCTGACCCAATTTCATCCTTATGTGTATCTTTATCACACAATAATTTATATGCTATCCAAATAAGTAGGAGTCCACCAACAAATTTTATAAACGGAATTTTTAAAATATAAACCGCAATAATCGTCATTCCAGCCCTGACAACGATGGCCCCAACGACACCCCAAAAAATAGCCTTTTTCCTTTGGGTTTTAGGTAGTTTTCTTGTCGCTAATGCAATCATTATTGCATTATCTCCACCCAACGCAAGGTCTATTAAAATGATGCTAATTAATCCACTAATAAATTCTGCTGTAAATAATTCCATTTAAAAATTCCTCCACTAATTATAATAACTTCCAAAATAAAAAATAACAGACCTTTATCTTGTCAGATAAAGGTCTTGCCAACAACACATAAATAGTTGCTAACAAAGCCGGGGATAAATCCCGTATTGACGACTTTGCCACTTAATAGCTACTCCCCTTTTACAATAAAAATATTATCATTTACATCATTCAAAGTCAATTATTTAAAATTATATATTTGTTTTATTTAATTGATATCTTCTTCTAATTTAAAGTTATCAATTATATCTTTATTTAATTCCTCTGATATATTCGCTTGTGACATTGCGACTTTTGAAACTTCTTCAATCGCTGTTGCCGTTTGATTAATATTATCATTAATATCTTGTGAACCCATATTAGACTCTTTTATTGCACTCGCAACCATTTCTAAAGATAAGTTAAACTCTTTTATATTGGTTTTTATATCGATTGCTCTACTCTTAAAATCATTTACCAATTTCTCAACTGTTAAAGCATCCTTATTATATAAGTTACCAGATTCTATTAATTCCTCATAATCAGCAACTACGTCTTCATCTATAAATTTGATTAACCCTGTCGAGCTCTTTGCTATATCGTTGAATGCAGCACGAACTTCAAAAATTACCTTTTTAATATCTTCAACAGTTTTCGATGATTCTTCTGCAAGTTTTTTAACCTCATCGGCAACTACCGCAAATCCTTTTCCATGCTCTCCTGCTCGAGCAGCTTCTATAGATGCGTTTAATGCTAGTAAATTAGTCTGATCTGCTATATCAGATATATCATCGGCCATTCTTCCAATACCATCAACAACCTTACCCTTTTCAATAGCTAGATGTATTTCCGTCAATTTCTCTTCATTTAATTTTTTTAATTTTATTTTAGAATTATTACCTTCTTCTTTCATTTTTTCAGCTCTAATTTTTATTTCTTCTACAATCCGGCTACCCTCTATTGATTTTTCATCTAAGATATTAGCCTGATCCAATATTTGATTGCTTGATAATGACATTTTACTAATCGATGTTCCTATTTCTTCACTACCAGCAGCTATTTGTTGTACATTACTGTTAATATTTTGGATTTGAGCACTTACTTCTTCAACTGTTGCACTAAGTTCTTCGCTTAAAGAACTAACCTCCATACTACGATCTGAAAATCTGATTATTAGATTTTTTAATTTAATATTTATATTATTAAAAGCATTAACGAGTTCACCAATTTCATCTTTCCTATTTAAATATTTTTTAGGTATCTTTTTAGAAAAATCGCCATCAGCAATACTATTAGCATTACTAACCGCTACCTTAAGAGGGCCCGTTAAACTAAAAGCTAATATACTATTTGAGATTATCCCCAATAAAATAATTAGTACAATAATAATTAAGAAATTCAAATATGAATCATCATAACTTCTTGCACTTTCATTTTTTAAAGCTGTTGCCTGGTTAATATTGGTATCAATAATACTAGCAATTAGGATGTTTAAACTATCAAACTTATCCTCTAAGTTACTATAAGCTATATTTAAATCCACTAATCCACTACTAATTAAATCAGCCATATTATCTCTTTGTGTTATAAATTCATTATATACTTCTTTGAATTCTTCCATCGTTTTTTTCGCTTCTATACTTGGATTTGTAGCTTCATATTGCAAAATTAATTCATTTGTTTCTTGATCTATTTTCGCTAATTCACTTCTTAGCTCGGATATACTAATATTGTCATCCTCAATAACAGCAGATTTGTATAAAACATTGTTTACTTTTAATTGTGAGTAATTTAGATTTTTTTGAATTTCTGAAAGTATTAAATTAGTAGTCAATCCTTCATGATATATCTGTTCAAGATTATTATTAATTTCTTTCATATTATTAAGACTAATATAAGTTAATAGCAACATTAAAATGACAATAGCTAAAAAATTAAAGATTAATTTTACTCTTAATTTAATATTATAAAAAAATTTCATATGATAACTACCTCTCTTGTCCATAATTTATTATTAACTAAAATATTACCATGAATGTAGTTTTATATCATCTAAAACTTTTTAAATTATCAATTTATGTGCATATAGTCCTAGAATATATTAATCTAATTATTAATCCTATCATTTCTCCCATTGCGATATCTATGTCCCTGCCTTAAACAAGTTGAACATTCTTGATTAGTTAAATCACAAACTACATAATCACCACCCTCAATATTCAAAATTTTCCCATTAACTAGGCTATCCGCTAACTTTCTTTTACCATCATTATATATTCTTTGGACAGTAGAACGAGCGACTCCCATTACTTCTGCGCAATCTTCTTGATCAAGAAATTCTATATCTATTAATCTTATTGATTCATATTCCTCTATTGTCATATCTATTTGTTGACTGATTTCTTCTCTTCGGTTTAAAGGTCCAAATACACGATGTTTTGGAAGATCGCATACTCTTTTCCGTTTCCTTGGCCTTGGCATATGTAAACAACTCCATTCCATTCTTATAATATTCCCTATTATACATAAAAAAAGGATGAATTAATCACCCTTTTATATGTTTTCCTCTTTTAAATTTTTATTTATTACATCTAGTCTAGCTTCAAGCATTTCTTTTTCATCTTGAATTGAGTAATTCATTCCTTGTCCAAACCCTCTTCCAAAACCTCGTCCTCTTCCAAAGCCCATGCCTCTTCCAAATACAAAGGGATTGGAAATATTTGCTGAATTCTGAGGATTGCACTTACCCATGCCTCTTCCTGTCATAGGTCCCACGCCTTGTGGACCTGTTCCACTAAATCCTGGCATTAATAAACACCTCCTTTTATTTGTTTTATTTAATTAACTTATTTCTACCTTCCGACCTTACCTCGACCACCGTCTTGACCTCTACCTTGTCCTTGTCCATTCCCTTGACCTCTACCTTGCCCAAATGTTTGAGTTTGATTATCAATAGGTTTTTTAGGATTGCACTTACCCAATCCTCTACCAGTCTTTGGTCCTGCTCCAGTTGGTCCTGTCCCATTTCTATTAGCCATATAGTTTTACCTCACTTTCTTTTTGGGTATATACCCATTATATCTCATTTAAATCATATGTCAATAACGCGAATAATAATTAAGACATTAATCTTTTTTCACCTTTTAAATTCCTCATTGGTTTAATATTTTGTGTAACTTCAATAGTCCCAATATATTCATTATCTTTATCTCTTAAAGCAAAGTATCTAATATATACATACATATCTCCTAATTCAATCCAAAAATCGTCATGATCTTTTATACCTGATTTAAAATCTTCTAGCATCTTATTAACAATGTGAATACTTGCAGGTGGATGACAATTTTGAACGGTTCTACCTATAATTGCTTTAGTTCTTGTGAAAATCCTATCTTCGCCATGAGAAAAGTATTTAACTTTATCATCTTTATCAATAAATGTTATCTCTATAGGAAGATTTTCTAACAATAAATTAATTTCTTTAAATGAAAGGATCCCTGTTTCAAATTTAATATATCCTTCCTTAACACTATCATCTACATTATCTTTAGCCTCAAAAACCCTTTTATTTGAGACCCATTTTTCTTGTGACTCAACTAAAAAATAGCCTACATCATCACTTTCGTCATATATATTACCCCATTGCTCCTCTGTAAAATAGTCCATCGTTAGAGGAAAAAGAATATTCTTTTCCTTATATATCATCTCAATAGTTTTATTAATTGTCTCTTCTATTGATGTTATTAATAACTTAATATTTTCATTACTAGACAGCATTTTAATAATACTTTTGATATTAGCTCTAATCTCGTCGTCCACCCCCCACATAACTTGAGGCGGTGCAGTTATACCGTAACTCTCTAAAAGAGGAAATAACAGATATTCTTTTCTTTGATAATGCTTATCTATTCCTAACAGCTGCTTAAAATCTTTTATTAAGATATTTCTATTATAATCATTATTATTCTCTTTATATTCAACAAGACTTAACTTTATTTTATTATCAATAAACTCTTGTAATGCTTTGTTTTCAACATCAAATGTATGCAAAGGATGCCCAGGTATATCTATCGGTGAATTCACACGATGTATTTCCTCAATTGCTCCTTTAAAAACAGCTGAGTGTACATCACATAAAGCTTGTACATTCTCTACTGGCATTCCTTCCTTTATTAAATTCTCTTCCATTTCTGCTATATCTGAAGTTGTTACCCCCTGAATAAGTTTTTCAAACCTTGGTTTAACTTCTTCTATGCTTTTACCATTATGCAGTTCCATAATAAGTTCCTTTAATATCTTTTGCTTATGTTCTCTATTATTAATAAATTCACTCATTATTTTTCCTCCTAATAGTTTTTTATACTCTAAAAATATAATAGTTGTACATTTTATACAAGCATTCTCAATTATTAGTCACACTTTCGGTTTAATTATAATTAATAA
Source organism: uncultured Bacillaceae bacterium (assembly GCA_964609605.1). Taxonomy (GTDB): domain Bacteria; phylum Bacillota; class Bacilli; order Tepidibacillales; family Tepidibacillaceae; genus CAZSSR01. The sequence goes on from CAZSSR010000020.1 coordinate 10,229, forward strand.
AGTTATTCTCTTGTTTAAAATTAAAAGAGAGAGTATTGAAATTAAAATTCCATTACTCTCTCTTATTTCTATTAATTATCTAATATTTCTTTAAGTTACGACAATTCTTCTTTCACTACTTCAACCATCTCACTTATATACGTCTGTAATAATTCGATGTTTGGTCCTTCAGCCATTACACGAATTAAGGGTTCTGTTCCTGAAAGGCGAACTAGTACCCTTCCTTCATTACCTAATTTATCTTTGATTTCTTTAATTTTCTTCTCAATTCTAGGATTATTATCGTATTTATCTCTATCCGATATATACACATTTTCTAATAGCTGTGGATATTTAACCATAACCTTTGCTAATTCTGATAATGGCAAACCCTTGTCTTTTATAGCACTTACTAACTGAATCGATGATAAAATACCATCCCCCGTAGTATTGTAATCAAAAAAGATTATATGCCCCGATTGTTCACCACCCAAATTAAAACCATTCTCCTTCATAGCTTCTATTACATATCTATCTCCAACCTTTGTCTCTACACTAATTAATCCCATTGTATCCATAGCTTTATAAAAGCCTATATTACTCATCACCGTGCTTACGATAGTGTTATATTTTAGTTGTTTTTTTTCATAAAGATATTGACCGCATATTAGCATTAACTGATCCCCATCAACTATTTGACCATTCTCATCAACTGCAATTAATCTATCCGCATCACCATCATACGCAATTCCTAAGTCAGCTTTGTTTTCTAACACGGTTATTATTAATTCTTCGAGATGTGTTGATCCACATCTATCGTTAATATTAATTCCGTCAGGATGATTATTGATAGGAATAACCTCTGCACCTAATTCTCTAAATACTCTAGGTGCTAATTCGTACGCCGCACCATTTGCAGTATCCATAATAATTTTAAGATTATCAAAACGATTAATAATAGTTTTTTTCAAAAAATCGACATATAGTTCCTTAAATTCAAATTTTTCTTCTACCCGCCCAACATCTTGCCCCACAGGTCGGGGAAGTTCATCATTTTCTATATCTATAAGTGTCTCAATTTCTGACTCGATTTGATCAGATAATTTAAACCCATCCGCCCCAAAGAATTTAATTCCATTATCTTGATAAGGATTATGTGAAGCAGAAATCATTATACCGGCGTTCACACCTGTTTTTTTAATTAGATATGCTACTGCAGGTGTTGGTATAACGCCCAGTTTTATTACATTAACACCCATAGATAAAATTCCAGCTACTAAAGCATGCTCTATCATCTCACCTGATATTCTAGAATCTCTGCCTATCAGAATAGTTGGACTGTTTAATTCCTTTGTTAAAGTATATGCTCCTACTCTACCCAATCTGTAAGCTAGCTCAGCAGTTAATTCTTTATTAGCAATTCCCCTTACACCATCAGTTCCAAAATATTTTCCCATATTTATCCCATCTCCCCCTGATAGCAATTCTATATGTTTTAATTACTATATTTATTCTTGATCCTTAGTTATTATCACATCCACATATTTCTCTTCACCAATATTTTTAACAAGTACAGGAATATTATATTGTATCAATAATTTGTGTTCCCCTGGTGGTAAGTTACTAACATCTATAAACGTCTGCAAATCCTGATAATTTATTGAATTTATAACACTAGGCGCTGCCTCTATTGTTATATCTGTAGTATTATTTTGTTTGCTTATATCAGCCTTAAGTCCATTCGATAACCCAATTATATCAATTGGTATTAACGTATAGTTTCTAGTAATTGATCTTACAATAATAACTTCAATATCTACCGAAGTTGGTTCAATTTTTAATAAATCAGGATTGTCAATTACGTCAACCGCTAATGTCTGATTGCTTGTAATATTAGATAAATCTAACTTTAATCCAGAATATGCAACGTAATTGTTTAATATTTCTTTATCACCGTAAAGAATTACCTTATCTGTTAATAAATTAATCGATTGTACCGCATAACCCTCAGTTGGATATTTGTCAATTATATAGGTTAGTGGCACTGTTAAATACGGGCTAGATATTGGTATTTGAACATTAGCTACTTTTGGATTAATATCAACATCAATAACATTTCCTCTACTATCTATAGCAAGTAACTGAATTTCCTCTGAAATAAAATTATTTATATTATCGATAGTAACATAAGCTATTACAAATGATACCTTTTCAACTTGAGCTTTAGTACCAGAAATAAATACTTTCTTCGGATTAATTATCGGTTCCCCAGTTTGATACCCTTCCTTTTCTTCGCCAAGCTTTTCCACGATAATATTAAATTCTTTAGTCTGCTTTGCCTCTAAATTAACAGAAGCTGTAATCGGTTCAATACTAACCCCAATTCCTGTTGGAAACCCACTATATTCAATAGGTACATCATAACTACCAGTATCATAATCCTCTAAATTTATAAAAATCTTAGCTTCGTCAATATTTGTCCCATTGCGTATCTTCTCTATTGTTGATGAATTGCCATTCAATGTAACTTGAACCATATCCGTCAATATATCCACAGCATATTTGCTATCATCATAAATAGCCATAACTTCAGTTTCGTAAACGTATTTAGTTTCGACTGCTCCAATCGGTAAATCTTTATTTAACGTACTTGGGCTCATACTAACTACTAGCCACAACATTATTCCAAAAATTAAAGATAAAATTTTAATGACATTTGTATTCTTTAACCACTTATCCATCCTTCTTCCACCTTCTGCGCCAAAACTGACTATAATTTGTTTTGATAGACGGACTTAATTCTGAAAACAACATATTTTTTAAGCTTTCTTCATTTAATCCTCTTATAATTTTTCCGTTTATCGTTATAGATACTATTCCCGTTTCTTCAGAAGATATGACTGTTATTGCATCAGATACTTCACTCATACCAATTGCTGCTCGATGTCTAGTTCCTAACTCTTTACTGATATAGGAGCTTTCAGAAAGAGGTAAATAACAGCCAGCAGCAATAACTTTATCTTTTCTTATTATCACAGCACCATCATGTAAAGGAGTATTGGGAATAAAAATATTTATTAATAACTCCGAACTTATATCTGCATTAATTAAAGTTCCTGTTTCAATATAATCTGTTAACCCAATTTCATTTTCTATTACAATTAATGAACCGATTTTTCTTTTTGAAAGATAGCTTATTGCCTCCGCAATTTTATCAGTTATCATATGTAAATTATCTTCATCTATTTTTAAATAACGTGAAAAGAACTTACCACTACCTAATTTTTCTAAGGCTCTCCTTAATTCTGGTTGAAAAATTATAATTATTGCCAAAACACCATATGTAAAGGCTTGAGACATTAACCATTGAAAAGTCTTAAGTTCAAAAAACGTGCTTATTGCCCAAGCTATTATTATAATCATTATTCCTTTTATTAGTTGAATTGCTCTAGTCCCTCTTACAATCATAAGAAGTTTGTATATTACATAACTAACAAGCAATATGTCTATGAAATCATTTATGTAGGAAGTAAATATTTCCATCTGTTTTCCTCCATCACTAATTTATAAAGCAGAGTTTTATTCAGAAGGCGCAAATCACTTTCAGAATCTTTCTATATCTATCTAAATTTAATTATATAACCTTTTATACATATTTACTTTAAAATTATTAAATTTATTAAATTAATTCTAACAAAAAAAGAAGATGAAATCTTCTTTTTATTATTTCTTCCACAGATATTCTAATTGATACCAAATTCGTTCAAATATTTGATCTATTTGATGTGTTTTACCATCTACCTGACTTGCACTAGCCATAAACAATTCTCCATTAAAAACAGTAACATTCCCTTTCACTATACCATCAATTTGTAAATTACCATTTTCAATAATTATATCACCTAATACTTCCTGCCCAGTAGGTACAATAACTTCATTCCCATTAACTAACAAAATTTGTTCGTTATCAGTTACAATCTTAAACTCATTACTTGGTACTACATAAGAAACTAAGCTTACAC
>CAZSSR010000021.1:0-13931 GCA_964609605.1 uncultured Bacillaceae bacterium
CTTACTATCTATATAATTCTCTACATTACTAATATCACTTATCTCTTCTAACATACTCATTACTTCTTCATTTGCGCCGCCATGCAAAGAACCTTTCAATGTACCGATTGCTGATATTACACCCGAATACATATCTGATAGTGTAGCTACTGTCACGCGGGCCGAAAAAGTAGATGCATTTAATTCGTGATCAGCATGAATAATTAATGCTTTGTTAAATGCCTTTTCAGATATTTCATTGGGTATTTTACCATTAAGCATATACAAAAAATTTGCCGCATAACTTAGTTTAGAATTACACTTAATTGGTTCTATATTATTTCTAATTCGATATAAAGCACTTACGATGGAAGAAATCTGAGCCAATAAAAACTTAGATTTCTCTAAATTAGCTTCCTTCGAAAAATTCCTAATTTCATTTTTATACATCGCTGTTACAGAAATAATAACTCTTAAAGCATCAATAAAGTTGCTCTCCCTTGGTAAATATAACATTATTTCAATAATCTCATCAGATAAATCACTAAAACCAACCAATTCATTTTTAAAATATTCATATTCCTTATTATTGGGAAGTTTCCCGTACCATAGTAGATAAGCCACCTCTTCAAACTCGGCATTTAGCATTAAATCATCAATATTATAACCTCGATATGTAAGCGTTGTTCCATCTATTGAAGTAATTGATGATTTAGCAGCAATAATACCCTCTAACCCTTTGGATTCATCCATACTCTCTCTCCCCAACATATTCAGTATTTATAATCTTAAAACTATATTAAAACAGTTTAATATATTTAAACGCAAATGTGAATAACAACTACCTCATATTAAACAACAATATTTTTTCTATGTACCAAAAAACCGAAAGACTAATTGCCCTTCGGTCAACAATTTAGATAATATCTAAATATTAATCCCAGCTATTTTTAGTGGATACTTCTCCTTCAGCTAGCTTGCCTAATTCAATCTTATTTATTAAGATAAATTTTGTTCTATCAACCTGAATCAAATTTTCATCTGATAAACGATATAATAATCTACAAACAACCTCTCTCGTAGAACCTATTTTTGCGGCCATTTCATCTAATGTCATATTCCTACGTATTGATTCTTCATCCACCGACTTGAATTCTCCAACTAACAAACGGGCAAGTCGATTAACAACTGGATTAAAAACCATTTCCTCTATGGTTTGATTTACCTCAATAGTTCTTTGACTTAATAAAATACATAAATCCCATAGAGCTTCCTTATTATCTAATAAAATCGGTAAAATATCATCTCGATGCCATTGGTAAATTTCACTCGGTTTAAATGAAATCAACGTTGAAGGAGTCGGGTTATCTCTGAAAACAGCATGCCCCCAAAAAGTATCGCCCGTCGTAAAGCTTTTTAGTGTTAAGCTTCTACCCTCAGCTGAATCCTTATTAGCATAAATTAATCCTTTAACAACCACGATAGCATAAGGATACTGGTTACCAGTAAGACTTATAACTTCTCCCTTTTTTAAATTAACCTTAATTGCCTTTTCAATCAATACCCTCTTTTGTTCTTCAGTAAATCTACGATAAACAAGTTTATCTGAAATAAACTCTTCTAATTTAAACATTTAATACCACCTCATTGATTTTGTACATATTAATTTAAATTAAGTATTCGCTTTTACTAATGTATATATTACTTATATATTATAAGCTATTTTTAAAATTTGTAAATGTTTAAGGTGGTTTTCTTTATATTTTATAAAATAATTATATAAATTTGACTAATTATTGAACTTTAAGCAAAGATTAACCTGGAGCAATTAATATTGCTAATATCTCTGATAAGCTTTTTCATGGAAGTAATAAAATAATAAAAAATCTAGGAGGTTTTAGAATGAATTATCTTGCTTCAAAGAAAACCAGACAAATTGTAGTAGCTATTGTTTTATTATGTGCTATACTTATGTTATTTTACTTGCCATTTTTAGTTAAAGAACCATTAGCACAGGTTCAAGAAGCACAACAAGTTAGAATTGATAAGTTTTATGCAGAGGGCAATCCACAAGCATCTTTAATTAGTACTACTCAAGATCTTGTTGGTTGGGCATGGCCTATGTGGACTTCATTTACTATGTTAGGTGGACTAATATTATTTTTTATTGCAAAACCACTTTACTTAGGTGCTAGGTGGGCAAAAGGACTTACACTTTTATGTTTAGCAATGCCTGCAATGGGTGGCGCTTATATGAGCGTTCCTTTTATGAACTTCGTCGGTGGAGTACCTATCTTTGGGATATCTTTTGTTATTGTTGGTTTAATTGGTTACTTTGCTGTTATATTGATGGATAATGCAACTGTTAAGAATAAGCTTATAGACGTTTGGGTTTTCGCATTATTAGGTGTAACAGGTGCTGAAGCATGGTCTAATGGACATGCAGCTCACCGTATCATTGATGGACACTCTGATAAACCGTATTTACCTGATGGAATATTCCTTTTAGCTCCTACAAGAAATATCAGTTGGATTGCATTAATACTTCTTACACTTGCTATTTACTATGTTGCAAGACGTAAAATGACTGGATACTACTTAGCACTTATTGGTGGAGCTTCTGCTGGTTTTATCGGTTTCGTTACTCAATATGTAAGAACTGCAACGTATGACTATTTATATCAAGGATTAATGGGATTAGCACTTGTAATAACTTTATTAATTCCAGTTGTTAAAGCAAGACTTGTACAAGAAGAAAAAGAAATAGTATAAAATCTTTAAGAAAAATAAATCCTTTAGAGAAACAAAATGGCTTTTACCTTTTTTATAGGTAATAGCCATTTTGTTTTTCTATTATTCCCAATATTTTTTTATGGAACTCTGGTATAACTCTATCAAGTCTTCTAGGCTTATAATCATAATCTATAAAAACGTGTTTTGTAAATCCTGATGCTAATAACTCCTGATCAAATAATCTAACCACTTCATAAATAAAGTCTATGCGTAATCCTGTGTATTTAGAAACTAACACCCTTATTAACAGCTCTTCATCATATTTAGCAGGAATTTTATATTGACACGACACATCAATTACAGGCAATAAGAGCCCTGACTTTTCTATATCATTATAAGTAATACCAATGCTTCTTATCAGCTCTGTTCTAGCTATTTCGAACCAAATGAAATAATTGGAATGGTAAACCACTCCCATCTGATCAGTCTCTTGATATCGTACGCGTATTCTTGTCTCAAACCATTCCCCCATCAATTTGCCTCCTATATTAGATATATAATATTATAATTAGAATAGGCGGTTTTGTTCAACATAAACATATCCCTGCTCAGTATCGACAGTTACAATCATACCATCTTCAAATTTCTGAAAAGCCAAATGAGCTTCTACAATTACTGGTACACCTAAACTAATTCCTACAACTGCCGCATGTGATGTTAACCCACCTTCTTCAGTAATCACTGCAGAAGCTTTTTCAAAAAGATCTATCATATCCTTATCAGTTGCAAATGTTACAATTATATTACCTTTTTCCATTTTACTCCTTATTTCATCTGCAGTTTTACCTTTTACCACCTTACCAGTCACTACTTTATTACCTATCCCTTGACCCCTAACAGCAATATCTCCAACTAAATGAACCTTCATAAGATTAGTTGTACCTGATTTTCCAATTGGAACCCCCGCAGTTATGACTATTAAGTCTCCATTTCTAATATATTTTTCCTTAATAGCCTCCGATACTGATGATAAAACCATCTCATCAGTAGTTATCACCTTTTTACCAATCAAGGGACAAACGCCCCATATAAGACATAATTTGTTTAATACCCTTTTATGAGTAGTTATTGCAACAATTAAAGCTTTAGGTCGATATTTAGAAACAATTCTTGCAGTTTGTCCACTCTCAGTTGGAGTTAATATTGCATTAACCCTTAAGTCAATAGCAGTATTTACTACAGCTTGACTAATTGCATCCGTTATCGTTTTTTGTTGCATAGATCTCCTTTTCCTAAACATTTCTTGATAATTCAATGATTGTTCTGTTCGTAAAGCAATTCGGGCCATAGTGGAAATAGATTCGATAGGATATTTACCAATTGCAGTCTCTCCAGATAGCATAATTGCATCCGTTCCGTCAAAAATAGCATTAGCTACATCACTTGCTTCTGCACGAGTTGGTCTAGGGTTCCGTTGCATAGAATCTAACATTTGTGTTGCTGTTATAACAGGCTTACCAGCTTCATTACATTTACTAATAATCATTTTTTGAACTAAAGGTACTTCTTCAGCAGGTAATTCTACTCCTAAATCTCCTCTTGCAACCATTATTCCATCCGAAACCTGAATTATCTCATCAATATTTTCAACACCCTCTTGGTTCTCAATCTTTGCTATTATATGAATATCAGACTTATATTTTTCTAATATTTCCCTAATCTCTAAAACATCACTTGCTTTTCTTACAAATGAAGCTGCAATAAAATCAATATCGTGTTTTATACCAAATATAATATCTTGTGTATCATTATTTGTAATTCCCGGTAAGTTAAGCTTAACTCCTGGAATATTTACCCCTTTACTGCTTTTTAATATCCCACCATTTTGAATTTCACAAGTGATTTCATTATCCTCAATACTTATGACCTTTAAACCAATAAGACCATCATCAATCAATATTTTAGACCCTACATTAATCTCATCTGCTAAATGCTCATATGTTACTGAAATTTTATTCTTATTACCTATTATCTCTTTTGTTGATATTTTAATTTTTTCTCCTGTCAATAATTCTATTTCAGGTACGTCTAAAATACCCGTACGTAATTCTGGTCCTTTTGTATCTATTAAGATTGCTGCTATTTTTCCTGTTTCCTCAATGGCTTGTCTTATATTGTTAATCATGACACAATGCTCCTGATGATTACCATGAGAAAAATTTAAACGAGCAACATTCATCCCAATTTCCAAAAATTTCTTTAATATTTCTACCTCTTTATTTGCTGGTCCAACAGTACAAACTATTTTTGTTTTTCTAAACATATTAGTCACACTCCTATATAATTGAACTATATAGATAAAATATTAGCTAATTGATAAAGTGATGAATCTATTTCATGCATTTGTAAAAATGCTTCTTCAATTGGAATAGAAATTATTTGATTATTTTTTATACCTACCATATATCCTGATTTCCTTTTAAGTAATAATTCAACGGCTTCTGCTCCTAGTCTACTTGCTAAAACACGGTCAAATGCTGTGGGTGATCCGCCTCTTTGAATATGTCCTAACACTGTCACTCTTGTTTCAAGTCCTGTCCTTACCTCAATTTTTTTTGCAAGCTCTATTCCACTTGATACTCCCTCAGCAATAACTATTATACTATGTCTTTTGTTTCTATTATATCCTCGCTCTAACCGCAAAATTATTTCTTCAATAGAGTATGCTATCTCAGGAATTATTATGCTTTCTGCTCCATCAGCTAATCCTGCCCAAAGTGCAATATTCCCTGTAGCACGACCCATAACCTCTATTATATAAGTTCTTTCATGTGAAGTAGCTGTATCTCTAATTTTATCAATTGCTGAAACTACAGTATTTATTGCTGTATCAAATCCAATTGTAAAATCAGTTGCAGGAATATCATTATCAATGGTACCTGGAATACCTATTGTTAATATTCCTTGCTTTGATAGCTCCATGGCACCAAGTAATGAACCATCTCCACCAATAACAACCAAGTCCTCAATATTATATTTTTGCAATTGCTTTATAGCCTTTTTTTGACCTTCCTTTGTCTTAAACTCCTCGCTTCTTGAAGTAAATAAAATAGTTCCACCTCTATGTATAGTGTCCCCAACTGATCCAATATCTAATTTTTCTATCTCACCATTTACCAATCCAGAAAAACCATGATATACTCCAAATACCTCTAAATCATTATAATAACCCTTTCTAACAACAGCTCTAATCGCCGCATTCATTCCTGGCGAATCGCCCCCACTCGTTAGGACAGCAATACGTCTCATCTAATACCACTCCAATGTATAGTTTTATTAATACTTTATAGTTTCAGACCATATATAAGCAAAAATCTAAAAAAAATATACAATTATGAATGTATTATTTTCACATAGTATATCATTAATTCATATATTCTATAAATATTTTATATTTATCTATTCAAATCTATTTAACTATGAGATGAACCTTCCGATCTTCCTTAATTTTTTATAACGCTCAGAAATAAGCTGCTCTTTGCTTAATGCTAGCAACTCTTTCAGTGACTTTTCAAAAGCCTCTTTAATTAGTATAGACTGAGCTTCAATATCTCTATGTGCCCCACCCAAAGGTTCGGCAATTATTTCATCAATAACTCCTAGCTCCAATGCGTCTTGAGCAGTAATTTTCATAGTATTCGCTGCTTTTGAAGCTAAAGTAGAATCTTTCCATAAAAGCGTTGCTGCAGCTTCAGGCGATATTACTGAATAAATAGAATTTTCTAACATATATACATGATTCCCTACTCCCAATGCAAGCGCTCCCCCACTTCCGCCCTCTCCAGTAACTATGCAGATTACAGGAACCCTCAATAAAGCCATCTCTTTCAAATTGGTTGCAATGGCAACGCTTTGCCCTCTTTCTTCTGCACCTATTCCAGGATATGCACCAGCAGTATCAATAAAACAAAAGACTGGACGGTTAAATTTCTCTGCTTGCTTCATTAACCTTAAAGACTTTCGATAACCCTCCGGGTGAGGCATACCAAAATTCCTTCTAATATTTTCCTTTGTATCCTGTCCTTTTTGATGACCTATTACCGTTACCGGCATATTGTTAAATTTAGCTATTCCACCAACAATTGCAGCATCCTCACCATATAGACGATCACCATGTAATTCAATAAAATCAGAAAATATTTGTTCAATATAACGCAAGGTTGATGGTCTCTCAGAATGTCTTGCTATTTGTGTTTTTTGCCAAGGTGTTAAGTTCCCATAAATTTCTTTTTCAAGGTTTGTCGATTTGTTTTCTAAATCTTCGATTTCTTTAGTGAAATCAATACCTTCTTCGCTTGTAAACGCTTTTAATTCACTAATCTTTTTTCTTAATTCTACTAGAGGCTTTTCAAAAGATAAATCAGTTGACATTATTTTTGTCACCCCTCACTAAATGTAAACTAAGTAATTTTGACAATGTTCTTTTCATATCTTTTCTATGAATTATCATGTCGATTTGTCCATGTTCAAGCAGAAATTCTGATGTTTGAAAATCATCAGGCAAATCCTGTCTGATTGTTTGTTCAATTATCCTTCTCCCAGCAAACCCTATCAAAGCATTTGGTTCAGCAATGTTTACATCCCCCAATGATGCAAAACTTGCTGATACGCCACCAGTAGTTGGGTTTGTTAAAACAGATATATATAATATACCTTCCTTATCAAGTTTAGCTAAAGCCGCACTTGTCTTAGCCATTTGCATTAGACTTAATAATCCCTCTTGCATTCTTGCACCACCCGAAGCCGAAAATATTACTAGGGGATATCGTTTAATAATTGCCTTTTCTATTGCTCTAGTAATTTTTTCCCCTACTACTGAACCCATGCTTCCCATTCGAAAGCGAGAATCCATCACACCAATTACAACAGGATATCCTCCGATTGTACCCTCTCCAGTTAGTACTGCCTCGTTAAGATTTGTCTTCTCCATATCACCTTTAATTTTTTCGTGGTAACCTTCAAAATTAAGTGGATCTACTGATAATAAATCCGCATCATATTCAAAAAATATACCCTCATCTAATGTCATAATTAACCTATCTCTAGCTGAAACATTAATATGATAATCACAATGTTGGCATACAAAATAATTCTTTTCTAATTCCTTAATAAATGTTATTTTCTCGCAGTTGCGACATTTAATAATCATTCCCTCTGGCATATCCTTTTTCGCTTTATCAGAAGGAATAATTGCATATTCCTTTTTCTTAGTAAAAAAATTTTTAAGCATAACCTAACATCCCACCTTAAGACCTCAAAAAGGTTTAATCTTGAATAATGTAATTAAATATATTGTTATTTAATAACTGTTAAATTTAATGTCTTTTGTTCAATAACAGCTGGATCAACGCTAATTCTAGCAACACCAGTTTCCATAGCCGCTCTAGCAACTTCAGCAGCCACCTTAGAGGCAACACGTGAATCGAAGGGATCTGGAATTATGTGTTCTTCATTTAAATCTTCTTCAGAAATCAACCCAGCAATTGCGTGTGCAGCTGCTATCTTCATCTCTTCATTTATATCAGTTGCTCGCACATCAAGCGCACCTCGAAAAATACCAGGAAAAGCTAAAACATTATTCACCTGATTGGGATAATCTGAACGCCCTGTAGCAACCACTCTTGCACCAGCTTCTTTTGCTTCATTTGGAAATATTTCTGGAGTAGGATTAGCTAAAGCAAAAATTATTGAGTTATCATTCATAACTTTAACCATTTCCTTTGTCAAAGCTCCAGCCACTGATACCCCAATAAATACATCCGCGTTTATTAAAGCGTCTACCAATTGTCCAGTCAATCGTTCTTTATTTGTAACTTTAGCCATCTCATTCTTAAATGAATTCATACCGAATTCTCGTCCCTCATATATAATTCCTTTTGAATCACACATGATCACGTTCTTTACACCAACGCTTAATAATAATTTTATTATCGCTGTTCCAGATGCGCCTGCACCATTAGTTACAACCTTAATATCACCTATCTGTTTATTAACAATTTTTAAGGCATTTATCAAGCCCGCTAGTGTAACTATTGCCGTTCCATGCTGATCATCATGAAATATTGGGATATTTGATTCTTTTTTTAATCTTTCTTCTATGATAAAACATCTTGGAGCAGCAATATCTTCTAAATTTATCCCACCAAAACATGGTTCTAACAGTTTAACTGTATCAACTATTTTATCAATGTCAGTTGTTCTTAAACAAATTGGAAAAGCATCCACACCTGCAAAGTTTTTAAATAAAACAGCTTTGCCCTCCATAACAGGCACTGCTGCATCTGGTCCTATATTACCCAAACCTAATACTGCTGTACCATCAGATACAATTGCTACTGTATTACCCTTTAGCGTATAATCATATATTTTGTTTTTATCATTATATATCTCCATACATGGCGCTGCAACACCTGGAGAATATGCCAAACTCAAGTCATAAGCATTTAAAAGCTTTATCTTTGATTTTACTTCCAATTTTCCTTGATTTTCACGATGCATTTTTAACGCTTCTTCATTTAATGTATCCAAATTCTCATCTCCGCATAAATTATATTTATTAATCATAACAGAGCTAATTATATTATAATACATACAATTTCACAAAAAATAGTGCAAAGTGTATGTATCAAATTTATAGCAATATTATGATTATATATTACTTATCCCACTTTGTTTATTAATTTAAATTAATCTAATTATTTGTCAAACGAAACTTTCCTTCGTTATATTCTAATGCAATACAATTCTCGCCGAATATTTTTTTAACCTCTTCAGTAAAATTTTGGTTTATTTCGACGTTATACATATCTGAAAGTTGCATTGATTTATTACTTTTTTCATAATGCAAAATTACTGAACTCACGCCTTCAAAGCTTCTCAATATTTTTTTTAACTTATTTAACTTCTTAGGGTTTTCATCTTTCTCAGAAATTTTGATAATCACTCTAGTAATATCATTATCCTGTTCTTTTTCAATCAATGAATCTAAAGCAACTATTTTTGATACAATTATTTTTGTAATATCCTCGTCTTGGTTTATCTTACCATATACCAAAACACCTTGATCTATTGTTAAATAATCCTTATATTTCTTAAAGGCTTCAGGAAAAATGATTAATTCTATCTCTTCCGATAATATTTCCAACTTAGCAAATGCCATCTGATCATTTTTTTTAGTTAATATTTGCTTAATATCAATAATCATTCCGCCAATAGTAACCATTTGCCCTTCACGAAGACTAGTTAATTCTTCATAAGAAACTGTTGCATGCTTATCTATTACATCTTTATAAATAGATAATGGATGCCCAGACAAATATAAACCTAATACTTCCTTTTCCTTTTTTAAAATATCCTGAACTGAATAAGGTCTTATCTCTATCCAATCAAATTCCCCATCTATCTCATTAGCTAAATCTTCAAATATATGAATCTGCAAATCATCTTGTAATTTTCTTTTTTTCTGAACTCTTTCAAGTAAATCATCTAAATTACCCATAAGCTGAGCTCTATGAATACCGAATGAATCAAAGGCACCACTTAAAATAAGTGATTCCATTATTTTACGATTGCATACCTTGGAATCTGATTTCATACAAAAATCTAACATAGAATTATAATTGCCCGATTGTTCTCTTTGATCTAATATTAATTCTATTACATTGGTGCCAATGTTTTTAATCCCCGTTAGGCCAATTCTGATTTTACCATTCTCTATAGAAAATGAAGATTTACTTTTTATAACATCAGGAGGAAGTACTTCTATCCCCTTTTTTCTACATTCTTCTATGTATTCAACAACTTTACTAGCATTACCCATTGATTCAGATATTAAAGCTGTCATAAACTCAACTGGGTAGTGTGCTTTTAAATAAGCAGTTTGAAAAGCTAGAACACTATATGCGACTGCATGAGATCTATTAAAACCATAATTAGCAAAACGAACAATCATATCGTATACATCATTTGCTATAATTTTTTCATATCCATTTTCAATAGCTCCGTTTACAAAATGTTCTCTTTCATTAAGCAAAGATTCTATCTTCTTTTTACTAACAGCCCTTCTAAGTAAATCCGCTTCACCTAAACTAAATCCAGCCATTTTTGAAGCTATTTGCATAATTTGCTCTTGATATATTATTATGCCATAAGTATCAGCCAAGATTGGTTTTAGGTTATCGTGAGGATATTTTATAGTTTTTTTGCCATGTTTTGCTGAAATATAATCAGGGATAAATTCCATTGGACCTGGTCGATACAATGCCACAACAGCAACAATATCTTCAAAAGTAGAAGGACTAAGCTCCTTAAGTACTTTTACAATCCCAGCTGATTCTAATTGAAATACTCCTTTCGTATCGCCATTACTTAATAACTGAAATGTAGCTTCATCTTTTTCATCTATATCTTTCAATAATATCTGTGTATTCGTAGTCTCTTTAATTAAACTCAATGTTTTTTCTATAATAGTTAAATTACGCAATCCTAAAAAATCCATTTTTAATAAACCTATTTCCTCTAATATACCCATGGAATATTGAGATAAGGATAGATCCTCCTGCCCTTTTTGTAAAGGAGTATAATCAGTTAGCTGTTTATCAGCAATAATAACGCCTGCCGCATGTGTTGAATTATGCCTTGGCATTCCTTCAATCTTCAATGCAATATCAATTAATTTCTTTAGCATTTCGTTGTTGTTGCACATATCTTTTAATTCCTTTACTTCCTCAAGAGCCTTTTCCAAAGTTATCCCAACTTGCAATGGTATTAATTTAGCAATTTTATCAACTTGATAATATGGTAAATTCATAACTCTTCCCACGTCTCGAATGGCTGCCTTTGCAGCAAATGTTCCAAATGTAATTATTTGTGCTACATGATCTGTACCATATTTTTCTGAAACATATCTTATTACCTCTTCACGTCTTTCATAATTAAAATCTATATCAATATCCGGCATATTTACTCGCTCTGGATTTAAAAACCTCTCAAATAATAAGCCATATTTTATTGGATCTACATTAGTGATTCCTAAAGAATATGCAACTATACTTCCTGCAGCAGAGCCTCTACCAGGGCCTGTCATAATGCCTTCCCTATGAGAAAATTTCATAAAGTCCCAAACAATAAGGAAATAATCAGCAAATCCCATCTTTTCGATAACAGATAATTCATAATCTAATCTTTTTAAATATATTTCTGTAAGGTTTTTATATCTTTTCGTTGCACCCTTAAAAGATAAGGCCTTTAAATAATCGATTGCCGATACCTTATCTGGCAAAGAATATTTTGGAAGCAAGCCCTGATTAAAATCTATTTTTACATTGCACCTATTAGCAATTTCTTGAGTTCTAGTAATTGCATCAGGTATTTGATAAAATTTTCGTTTCATATACTCTTCATCTGTTAAAAAAAATTGATCAGACGAAAATTGCAGCCTATTCTTGTCATCTAAAGTAGTCCCCGTCCCAATTGAAATTAGGACATCTTGAATTAAATAATCCTCTCTTTCAACATAATGAACATCATTTGTTGCAACTAACGGAATCCTTGTTTCCTTGCTTAGCTTTATTAATAACGGCTTTATTTTAGTTTCTTCTGGTATACCATGATCTTGTATTTCCAAGAAGAAATTATTTTCACCAAAAATTTTCTGATAATCTAATGCAGATTGCTTTGCTTTTTCATAATCGTTTTCTATAAGATGATAATTTACCTCACCTGATAAACACCCACTTAAAGCAATTAATCCCTCACTATATTTTAATAATATTTCTTTATCTACTCTTGGTTTATAATAAAAGCCCTCCAAATGAGCTACAGATACAATTTTCATTAAATTTTTATAACCCTGATTATTCTCTGCTAGTAATACTAGATGAAAGGTTTTTTGTTCTTGTCTGGAAATCTTATCTGTCCTATGACCAAGAGTAAGATATATCTCACACCCAATAATTGGTTTAATTCCTTCTTTAATACACTCTTTATAAAATGGAATAACTCCGTACATGTTCCCGTGATCAGTTATTCCCAAAGAATTCATACCTAAATGTTTTGCTTTTTTAATTATGTTGCTAATTCTAGCTGCTCCATCTAGCAAACTATATTCTGTATGGACATGTAGATGTGCAAAATTGGACATTTTTATTCCCCTCTAAACATTAATCATGATTATATGTTCTATTATACCTTTTCCTTTTACATAGATACAATTTGTAGTTACATTATTTTGTTACTTTTCACCATAAAAACACCTCTTAATAAAGTATGCCCTAAAAAATTAAATACATACATAAAAAGTGGTGTTTTTAATTTAAACTATATTGTTATCAATCTATTAACATATAATACTTCGCCGCTTAATCCTTTGTTAAATAATAATTTAACGAAATTATCTGGATCCTGAATTATATTAGGGAATGTATTATAATGAATTGGAATAGTTTTTTTAGCCTTTATCCAATCTGCAGCAATTAACGCATCTTCTGGACCCATGGTAAAATTATCTCCAATTGGCAAGAATGCTAGATCAAGCTTCTCTTTCTCTAATAGCTTCATATCACCAAACAATCCTGTATCACCTGCATGATAAATCTTCTTTCCGTCCATCTCAATTACTACTCCACTCGGCATCCCTAGATATGTTATTTCCTTAGTTAAATTATTGATTACCGATGAACCATGTTGTGCTTGAATTGCTTTTAGTCTACCAAAGTTAAATTGAAAGCTCCCGCCAATATGGAGTGGGTGTATACTGACATCTTGCCAACCCATATAAATTGCTAATTCGTAAGGTGCAATAACTAACGCATTATTATTTTTGGCAATTTCAACAGCATCACCTAGATGATCACCATGACCATGTGTGATATATATATAATCGACTTTGATATCACTTGCTGACAAATTAGTATGTGGATTATCATTAATAAACGGATCAATAATAATTGATGACCTCTCCCCTATTAACTCTACACAACTATGCCCATAATATCTAATATTCACTTCCCGCCCACCTCATTATCACACTATTTTTCTTCTGTCTTTTCTTGAGGACTTAGTACAGTTAAAGGTCCATTAATAATACGATATATATCATTTATCATCAAACTTAACTGGTGTTCGGCTTGAAATAATAATTTTATATCCTCAATTAGCAT
>CAZSSR010000022.1:0-13879 GCA_964609605.1 uncultured Bacillaceae bacterium
AAAAGTAATTTCCATTGGGAAATTTTCAGCGGAAAAAACAAGCCTTATTTGGAATTGTTCAAGGAGGTATGTATAGAGATTTGCGCGAACAAAGTATTAAAGAGTTAGTATCTCTTAATTTTCCTGGCTATGCTATTGGAGGATTAAGCGTTGGTGAACCAAAGGAGCTAATGAATGAAGTTTTAGATTATACAGTATCATTACTTCCTAGTAATAAGCCTAGGTATTTGATGGGGGTTGGTGACCCTTCATCATTATTTGATGGAGTAATAAATGGAATTGATATGTTTGATTGTGTTTTACCTACTAGAATTGCGAGAAATGGTACAATTATGACAAGTCAAGGTAGAGTTGTCATAAAAAATGCAATATATGCTAAAGATTTTGGTCCGCTTGATGCTAATTGTGATTGCTATACCTGCAAAAATTATTCTAGAGCATACATTCGTCATTTACTTAAAGCAGATGAGATTTTCGGATTAAGACTTACTACTTATCATAACTTATATTTTCTGTTAAACTTAATGAGTAATATTAGAAAAGCAATTCTTGATGAAAGGCTTTTAGAATATAAAGAAGATTTTTTTTCAAAATACAAAAAAAATCAGTTACTAAATTATTAATTTTTTGATATCCTATATTTATATAGAAGGGAGGGAATTTCATGCTAAATTTAGCTACAGCAGTAACAACAGAGGCAACTAGTGGAAACAGTGCTCTATATTCTATTGGATGGTTAGTAATAATGGGAGCAATCTTTTATTTTCTATTGATTCGTCCACAATCTAAGCGTAATAAGAAAAGAAAAGAATTATTAGATTCTTTAAAGATTAACGATAAAGTAGTAACAGTAGGTGGCATTCACGGAACAATTATTGAAATGACAGATGATATTGCATCAGTTCGCGTAAGTGATAATAGTGTATTAACTATTGAACGTTCATCAATTAATACCATTGTTGAAGATTAATATTATGGTTTAAACTATGTTACATACGAAAAAAGATGGTTGACTTTTATTTCTAAGTCAACTTTTTTTTTCAGCATTACCTTTGCAGAAAAGGATATCTGCTATGTTTAAATTTAAGTTATTTAGGAGAGAGAAAAATGGATAACGCATTTTACATAATTTTTATTAGTATGCTTCCAGTTATAGAATTAAGGGGTGCTATACCTATCGGTATTGGTATGGGAATGCCAACAGTGGAGGTATTAATTCTAAGCATAGTAGGCAACTTAATACCAGTTTTACCTATATTGTTATTATTTCAACCAATAAGTAAACTATTTTTAAGATTTGAATGGTATAATAATTTTTATAATTGGTTATATAAAAGATCTTTAAACAAAGGTAAAAGCAAACTTGATAAATATGGAGCTGCTGGGTTATTTATTTTAACAGCAATACCGTTACCTACAACAGGAGCTTGGACAGCTTCATTAATAGCTGCTTTTTTAGGAATAAAAATTAAGTATTCTTTTATTGCAATATCTTTAGGAGTAGTTACTGCAGGAATAATTGTGGTATTACTTAGTAATGTGATTTTGTAGGAGAAAAATGTTTTTACATATCGTATAATAATAATTATAATTATTATGAAAAGTGGTGAACTTTATATGGAGATAATGGATACGGAAGAATTAAATAAACAAATTGAGGGTTTATGTTATAGCAAAGCTAAAGAGTTCGAAATTATGGGATATAAGAATATAACTGGCGAATTAATTTGGGAATGTATCTATGAAACTTACAAGGGCGAATTACCACGATTACATAAGATTGTAAATGATATATTATCTTTAAAAGCCACAACATATATGGATTGGATGATGTTGAAGGTATATAAAGGCTCTGAGATATAAATTATATCGAAGACTTTTTTATTTGCAGTGAAGAGAGCAAATATATATAATTGTAATATTGAATTTAAAAGGAGGACAAGCTAAAAATGTTACAGCTTAATCGATTAGTCGCATTATTAATTATTGTAGTAATACTATCAGTATTGATGATAGTTACGATTGGCGATATTTTGGATAACATAATACTAGGTTTAGATTTACAAGGTGGATTCGAAGTATTATATGTGGCTAGCAATGCTAATGGCGATGAGGTAACAAAAGAGGCCTTAAGTGAAACTGCCGCAGCAATTGAAAGAAGGATTGATGTATTAGGAGTTACTGATACTTCTATAAAGATTGAGGGTAGTGATCGAATCAGAGTTCAACTTGCAGGAGTTACTGATCAGGATGCGGCTAGGGAGTTGCTTGGTAAACCAGCTAAGCTTACATTTAGAAATTCTGATAACGAGATTTTAATGGATGGTACTGATCTTCAAGTTGGAGGGGCAAGTGTTGATTTTGATAATGTTGGGAATCCAGTTGTTGCACTTAAATTAAATGATGCTAATAAGTTTAAGGAAATAACAACAGAATATCTTAATAAAAAAATTGGAATTTATCTTGATGAAGAAAGAATAACTAATCCAAATGTAGAAAGTGTTATCTCAAGTGGAAGCGCAATTATTACTGGTCAAGATAGTGTTGAAGAAGCCAAAGCATTAGCAGACCTGTTAAATGCAGGTGCTTTACCACTTGAATTAAAGGAAATACAAGCACAAAGTGTTGGAGCTACGCTAGGGATGAAAGCATTGGATTTAACTGTAAAAGCAGGTATTATTGGTTCAATTATTGTTCTTTTATTTATGATTGTTTTTTATCGAGTTCCTGGAATTATTGCAAGCTTCTCATTAATAGTTTATTTATATGTTATACTAGTTATTTTTTGGCAGTTACATGTTACATTAACATTATCAGGCATTGCCGCGTTAGTTTTAGGTATAGGTATGGCCGTCGATGCGAATATAATAACATATGAAAGAGTTAAAGATGAGCTTAGAAATGGTAAAAGCCTATTATCATCATTACGCGCTGGATCAAGAAGGTCCTTTACAACAATTATTGATGCTAACCTAACAACAATTTTAGCGGCTATTGTGCTGTATTCTTTTAGTCAATCTTCAGGATCAGTTAGGGGTTTTGCAATTACACTTATTGTTAGTATAGTAGTTAGCTTATTTACAGCTGTTTATGGTTCAAGATTATTACTTAATCTCTTCGTTAGATCTAATTTAATAAATAAGCCATGGGTTTTCGGTGTAAAGGAGGAAGAGATAAGTGAACTTTAATTTTGATTTTATAAAATATAAAAATATTTATTTTTCAATATCTGGTTTAATTGTTATATTAGGAATTATATCTTTATTAGTATTTGGATTGAATCTTGGGATTGATTTTGAAAGCGGTTCTAGAGTTGAAATAAATATAGAAAATACATTTATTGAGGAAGATGTTTTGGATTTATTAAAAATTGCAGAAACTAATGCGATTGAACAAGGAATTGAAGAAGTAGATCTCACTCCTTCGTCAATAACTACTGCTGGTAATAATAACGAAATAGCTGTAGTTAGATTTGATAAGACTGTTGATTCAAGCGTATTGCCAATTATTAAAGCGGTTTTTAGAGCAGAATATGGTGAGCACGTAGATTTAGCTGAAAGTATGGTTGATCCGACAATAGCTAGAGAAACAGCACTAAATGCTCTTTATGCAATACTAGCTGCATCAGTCGGGATAATTATCTATGTAACAATTAGGTTTGAATATCGGTTTGCGGTTGCAGGAGTTATCGCATTATTGCATGATGCATTCTTTATAATTGCTGTTTTTTCAATACTTAAAATTGAAGTAGATATGACTTTTATAGCTGCTGTTCTGACAATAGTTGGTTATTCGATTAATGATACGATTGTTATCTTTGATCGTATTAGAGAAAATCTTAAAAATGTAAAGCTTAAAAGCAGAGAAGACTTAAACGAAATTGTTAATAGAAGCTTGAATCAAACCTTAGTACGTTCTATAAATACAACACTTACTGTAATTATTGTGGCTTTAGCACTTTATTTCTTGGGTGGTGCAGGGATTAAGAACTTCTCTTTTGCTCTATTATTAGGTTTATTTATTGGTGCATATTCTTCAATATTTATTGCGTCACAGATTTGGGTGATATGGAAGGCAAGGGATTTAAAGAAAAATAGATTCAGTGAACAAATTGAGTAAAATTTATAAGCCGCGATTTCGCGGTTTTTTAAAGTGTTAAAGACTCGTTTCAATAAAAAGTTTTATTAATGCTTTGGAGGATTTAAAGCATTAGGAAATAAAATTTGTGCATCAGAAAGTTTTGTAGTTTGCTTTAATGCTCTCCTTGTCCGTCCCCTTTTTCTTAATGATTAGAAGTTGAAAAAAGGGACTCCCAAAAGTCACTATAACGCAAACTACAAACCTTTTTGATGTATTAAAGCTTTTATCGTTTCTTAACAATCGTTACTTAAGTGAGATTCAGAAATGGAGTGTATTTATTATGTTGCCTTCAAAAAAAAGATGGAAAATACAGCCATATGATTCGGAAGAAGTAGATAAAATCGCAAAGGATTTTGAATTAGATCCAATGATTGCGAAGATTTTATCGATACGTGGGATAAATGATAAGAAAAAAATAAATAGTTTTTTTAATATTGATGAAAAATCATTTTATGATCCTTATATATTTAATGACATGAAAAAAGCAGTGGATAGGATTCAATTAGCTATAATAAAGAATGAAAAATTACTTATATATGGAGATTATGATGCTGACGGGGTAACAAGTACTGCACTTTTATATAGAACATTATCTAGATTAGGAGCTGATTGCTCTTTTGCTATCCCAAATAGATTTACTGAAGGTTATGGTATAAATAACGAAGCAATTGAAAGGGCACATGAAAATGATGTTAAGGTAATAATTACTGTTGATACTGGAATAGGTGCAATAGAAGGTGCTGACCTAGCAAAGGAACTAGGAATTTCATTAATAATTACCGATCATCATGAACCAAATGCAACTTTGCCAGATGCTTATGCAATTCTTAATCCAAAAACACCTGGTGAAGCCTATCCTTTTAAAAACTTAGCTGGAGTTGGTGTTGCTTTTAAGCTAGCTCATGCATTATTAGGAAGAGTCCCAAATGAATACATAGATCTTGTAGCTATTGGTACCATAGCTGATTTAGTACCTTTAATAGATGAAAACAGAGCAATTGCATCTATAGGATTACACCAGATGCAAACCACTATGAATACTGGAATACAAGCATTAATAGATAAAAATGGGCTTAAAGATAAGAAGTTATCTTCATATCATATTGGTTTTATTATAGGGCCACGAATTAATGCTATTGGACGATTAGAATCCTCGCATACTGCTGTTCAACTTTTAATAACAGATAATAATGAAGAGGCTAAAAGGATTGCAGATGAATTAGAAAATATTAATCGTGAACGCCAATTATTAGTGAAGTCAATTACTGAAGAGGCTATGCTGATAATACAAGAACAAAATATGGAGAATGATAAGGTATTAATAGTCGCAAAAGAAAACTGGAATGTTGGTGTTATAGGGATAGTTGCTTCACATATTTTAAAAAAATATTACAAACCGACGATAGTTCTTAGCATTGATTTAGAAACGAATATTGCTAAGGGTTCTGCTAGAAGTATTAATGGATTTAATATGTTTGAAGCACTAACAGAGAGCAAACACCTGTTACTAAATTATGGTGGACACTCAGCAGCTGCAGGGTTAAGTGTTGATG
The DNA here is from genome assembly GCA_964609605.1 of uncultured Bacillaceae bacterium. GTDB lineage: Bacteria > Bacillota > Bacilli > Tepidibacillales > Tepidibacillaceae > CAZSSR01. The sequence continues at coordinate 5,694 of CAZSSR010000022.1, forward strand.
AAAATAATATACTCTTGTTGCGTGATAACTTAAATGTATTAGCGAGTAAATGGTTAAATGATGAAGATATGGTTCCTTTTGAAAAGGTTGATGTTGTTTCAGTATTAGATGAAATTAGTATAAATTTAATTGAGGAATTAGAGAGACTTGGGCCTTTTGGGATTGGGAATCCAAACCCAGTAATCTTAATTGATGAAGTGAAAGTTACTAGCATTATTACTTTAGGAAATAGAAAACAACATTTAAAAATAAATGTTAAAAATAATGATAAGGATATTGAAGCGATTTATTTTAATAATGGAGATCTTGCCAAGGAAATTGCAACTTTATCAAATATACAACTTTTAGGTGAGCTAAATATTAATGAATGGAAAGGAAGTAAAAAACCGCAGATTCTTATTAAAGACATGAAAATAGATGAAATTCAAGTTTTTGATTATAGAGGTTTTTATGAAGATAAGTTAAATGAATTAAAAAAAGAACCATATTTTGATTTAGTTCTTTTTTATAATTACAATATTAAAGATAAAATTATTAAAGATGGATGGGAATATGTCTCCTATAAAGACTGGCTAAATATTAAAAAATGTGATATAAAATCTATTGTATTAATTCATTTACCACCATCTATTCAAATGTTAAAAGAATTGTTATTATCTCTGCCCAATCTTGAAAGGATTTACTGTATATTTGAAAATGAAGATAAGTGGTTATCAAAAATCGTTATAAATAGAGATTTATTTAAAGAAGTTTATCTAGTTTTGTTAAAAAACGATTTATTAAGGAACAGAAAAAGTATTGAAAGCTATTATAAAAAATATGATTTCAATCCGGAATTATGCAAATTTATTCTAGATGTATTTGTTGAATTAGAGTTAATAATAATAAAAGGTAATGAAATCGAAATTAGCTCTAATAACGAAAAGACGGATTTATCTCAATCAACTATTTATCAAACGTATGCAAAAGAAGATGTGATTAAAAAAATATTTTTATATTCTAATACTTACATGCTTAAAGAATGGTTTCAAAATCAATTTTACGAATAAGTAATATATTAATAGGAGGAGATAAAATGGATTACAAAGAGTTAATAAGGGTAATTCCGGATTTTCCGTTGCAGGGTATTTCTTTCAAAGACATTACAACTCTATTAAAGGATGGGAAAGCATATAAAAGTGCAATAGATGAAATTGCAGATTATGCGAGAAACAAAAATATTGATCTTATTGTTGGACCAGAAGCAAGAGGGTTTGTTGTAGGAGCCCCTGTTTCTTATGCTATGGGTGTTGGTTTTGTTCCTATCCGAAAAAAAGGAAAATTACCTTTTGAGACGATTGAGGCTAGTTATAATTTAGAATATGGAAATGACGTTTTAGCTATTCATAAGGATGCTATTAAACCTGGTCAAAGAATATTGATTGTTGATGATTTATTAGCTACTGGGGGAACAATTAGTAGTACTATTGAATTGGTTGAGAATTTAGGTGGAGAAATAGTTGGAGCTGCTTTTCTAATTGAGTTAAGTTATTTAGAGGGAAAAGAAAAATTAGGTGGTATAGATGTTTTTTCATTAGTAACATATTAGAAGTTTATAGTATTTTAATTTAGATAAATTATAGAGGTAAAAATAAAGTGTGTTACTTTTTTTACTTCTTTTTTATTTCGTGTTTTCGACAATACTTTACAAGATACCTTAGATGGTTGATAATATAGAGAAAATATATTTAAAAGGTGAATTCATGGGAAATCCAATGGAAGAATTAATAGATAAGGCAAGTAAATATATGTCAGCAACTGATATTGAATTGATAGAAAAAGCGTATCAATTTGCTAAAACTGCTCACGGTGATCAAATGAGGTATTCTGGTGAATCATATATTATTCATCCAATTAAGGTTGCAGAAATTCTGGTTGATCTCCAATTAGATGTTGTTACGGTTATTTCAGGACTCTTACATGATGTTGTTGAGGATACGGAAATTACTTTAAAGGATATAGAGAATCAGTTTGGTTTAGAGGTCGCTATTTTAGTTGATGGTGTAACAAAATTGGGCAGAATAGAATATAAATCCAAAGAGGAGCAAGAAGCTGAAAATCATCGTAAGATGTTTGTTGCTATGGCGAAGGATATAAGAGTAATTCTGATTAAATTAGCTGATCGATTACATAACATGAGGACATTAAATCATTTACCTGAGGAGAAGCAACGACGTATTTCGGAAGAAACCTTAGAAATATTTGCACCTCTAGCGCATAGGTTGGGGATTTCCACAATTAAATGGGAATTAGAGGATATATCTTTAAGATATATTAATCCAGAACAATATTATCGAATTGTTAATTTAATGAAGAAGAAAAGAAATGAACGTGAAGAATATTTAAATGAAGTTATTTATTCAGTGAAAGATAGATTAAACGAGTTGGATATTCGTTCTGATATATCAGGACGTCCAAAACATATATATAGTATCTATAATAAAATGACGAAGAGAAATAAGGATTTCAGCGAAATATATGATTTATTAGCAGTTAGAGTAGTAGTTGAGAATATTAGAGATTGTTATGCAGTGTTAGGTATAATTCATACTCTTTGGAAGCCGATGCCTGGAAGGTTTAAGGATTTTATTGCAATGCCAAAAGCTAATATGTATCAATCTTTACATACTACGGTAATTGGTCCAAAGGGTGATCCATTTGAGGTTCAGATTCGTACGTTTGAGATGCATCACACGGCTGAATATGGAATTGCTGCTCATTGGGCTTATAAAGAAGGTAAAGCTTCGATAGAAGGAAGCTTTGAGGAAAAGTTGACTTGGTTTAGGGAAATTCTAGAATGGGAAGATGAATATCGAGATGCACAGGAGTTTATGGAATCGTTAAAAATGGATTTTTTCTCAGATGTTGTTTTCGTCTTTACTCCAAAAGGCGATGTAATAGAGTTACCACAGGGTTCCGTGCCTTTAGATTTCGCATATCGAATTCATACTGAAGTAGGGAATCGTTGTATTGGGTCGAAAGTAAATGGGAGAATTGTACCATTAGATTATAGACTAAAAACAGGGGATATTATTGAAATATTAACATCTAAGCATAGTTATGGACCAGGTCAAGATTGGTTGAAAATTGCTCAGTCCTCAAATGCTAGGTCAAAAATCAAGGCATGGTTTAAGAAGGAAAAAAGAAGCGAAAATATAGTTAAGGGGAAAGACAGCGTAGAAAGAGAATTACAAAGAAATGGTTATGAACCATCGGAATTTATGACCACTGAACTATTAAAAGAAGTTATTAATAAATTTAACTTTTCTGAAGAAGATGATATGTATGCGGCAATCGGTTATAGTGGCATTACTGCTGCACAAATAGTTACGAGACTAACAGAAAAAGCAAAGAAAGCAAATGAAAATATTAATTTAAAAGAGATGGGAGTTCGACCACCCACTGTTTCAAAGAAGAAAAAATTACCTGGTGGTATTAAGGTTAAAGGTGTAGATAACTTACTTATTAGATTCTCTAAATGTTGTAACCCGGTACCAGGTGATGAAATTATAGGTTTTGTCACAAGAGGTAGAGGTGTGTCTATTCATCGTAAGGATTGTTCAAATGTTGTATATGAGAAGGATAGCGGACGTATTATTCCAGTTGAATGGGATAATGCTGAGCAATTAACCTATACTGCCGAGATTGAAGTTATTGGGATTGACCGTAGAGGTTTATTAAATGAAGTTTTACAAGCTGTTTCTGAAACTAAAACAATTATGACTGCTGTTTCAGGAAAAACAAATAAAAATAGAATGGCAACAATATCAATGACAATTTTAATAACCAATACAGATCATTTGCAATCAGTTGTGGATAGAATTAATAGGGTAAAGGATGTTTATTCTGTTAGAAGGATCATGCAGTAAGGGGGTTGATTATTTGAAAATAGTATTACAAAGAGCTAGAAATGCAAGAGTTACCGTTAACAGCAAAATTATTGGGGCGATAGATTTTGGTTTGATGATTTTAGTTGGCGTTACTCATGAAGATAATATAATTGATGCAGAACATTTAGCAGAGAAGATTGTTAATTTAAGAATTTTTGAAGATGACGAAGGAAAGATGAATTTATCCCTTTTGGATGTTGGTGGTAGTATACTTTCTATACCTCAATTTACGTTATATGGTGATACTAAAAAGGGTCGTAGACCTAATTTTATGAGTGCAGCAAAACCAGAACATGCAGAAAAGATGTATGACATATTAAATAAGTTGTTAAGAGAAAAAGGTGTAAAGGTTGAAACAGGAGCCTTTGGTGAAATGATGGAGGTTGATTTTGTTAATGTAGGGCCTGTTACTATTGTTATAGAGAGTAGTCAGACTGAATAAAGTCGCACATGTGGTTAACAACTTGCTCACCATGTCCGTTACCTTTCTCTTAAGAAGTAAAATGCGAAGAAAGGTAACTCCCATAAGTCGCTAGTTACAAACCACATATGCTCACGATTCAAATAAATGGAAGCTCCGTTCCTCCGATTCTAAGTGTGCCTTGAATTAGAACATTTTCTCCAGTCTGTTACAGGGAAGTTAAATGTCCTACTTTTTCCCTTATTTATTTACTGTTTAAATTACTTTGCTAGAGCTTGAAATTGTTTTGTTTTTTGTGTATCATTTATTTTAAATATTATAGGAGGTTTTTAGATGAATCCAGTTGTTACGTTTAATGTTCCAAACAAAGGTGTTATAAAAGTTGAATTATATCCAGAAATTGCACCAATTACAGTAAATAATTTTGTTAAATTGGTGAGTGAGGGTTTTTATAATGGAATCAAATTTCACAGAGTAATTAAAGGTTTTATGCTTCAAGGCGGTGACCCTGAGGGGACTGGCATGGGTGGTTCCAAAGAAACGATTAAAGGTGAGTTTAAAATAAATGGCGTTGAAAACAATTTAAAGCATACTGCAGGAGTTATCTCGATGGCAAGAACCCAAGATCCTGATTCTGCAAGCTCTCAATTCTTTTTAATGCATAAAGATTCACCTCATCTTGATGGTTCTTATGCTGCTTTCGGGAAGACTATTGAAGGTCAAGAGGTCATAGATGCAATCGCCGAAGTTGAAACAAACAGCTGTATTGATAAACCACTTGAAGATATAGTTATGGAAACAGTAACCATTGAATTAAATGATTATAAAATAGCAGAGTAAATTTAAATAGTAGATGTAATTTACGTTTTTCTTGTAAATTACATCTACTATTTTGTTTTTCATATTATAAAATTGGTTTATGAAATATTTCATGTAACATTTATTCGGCATTAAAATATTTTATTATGCCTTGGAAAATTCCTTCTGCAACATTATCGATATATTTCGAGGACTTTACTTTCAATTCATCATGATAGTTTGAAATAAAAGCAGCTTCAATTAAAATTGATGGGTTAGGATTTTCTCTTATTACAAAATAATCTCCATATCTTGTGTTTAAATCATTCAGATAATTATAATTAATTAATTCACTATGGATAATATCGGCGAGCTTTTTATCCGCATTGCTATAGTAATAAGTAATAGTACCATTAAGTGAAGGATCAAGATTTGTATTATGATGAATACTTATAAATGCATCTGCGTTACTAAAGATTGAAGTATCCACACGTTGTTGTAAAGAAATTTTTACGTCTGTTGTTCGTATCATAACAACTTTTGAGTTAGCTGCTTCTAACTTTTTTTGTAAAGCTAATGCAATTGATAAATTTAGATCTTTTTCTATCGTATTAAAATTAGCGCCTGTTGCTCCACAATCTTTTCCACCATGGCCGGCATCAATTACAATAACGCGGTTTTCTAATAATTCATTTATCCCATGATTAATAATTTTATCAATACCTATTGTGGTAACTATCCATCCAGCGACATAAACTTTTTCTCCATCTGGCAGTAATATTTGATACCAATCCCCTTCTGTTGCAATAATAGGGAATTGATCTCCACTATCAGCTAATGCTAAAACTGAAGAAGAAGTGGAAGGTCCTTCACGTAGGTTGGTACCTGGGTTTAGAATTGTAACAGTTGGTTCGTTAGTAACGACTCTTTCAGATTCTATTACTAAGCTACTAGCAACCCAACCATTTATATCAGGGTTACTTTCTAAAGTTACATGTAACCATTCCTTTTGTGATTGATTAGTAATTAGTACATCATCTTTTATAAGTTGAGTAATTATCTTATATTCTAATCCTGGTCCTTCTCTTAGATTGAGAACACTTGGTTGTACAATAACACTTTGGCTTAAAGTCTGTGATAGCTGAGTTTCCTCATCTGATAGTTCTTTGTTCGTATATTCACTAGCTATCCAACCATAGGAATCTTTATAGATAATTTTATACCAACCCTCAGTAATATCTGTGATTTTAATTAAGTCCTCCATATATAATTTTCCAATTATCTGGTCATTTGTGGAAGGTCCCGAGCGCACATTTAAAATATCAGCATTTATTTTAGCACTATCATATTGAGTTGAAATTGGAGTGGTTGTATTTTCGGTAATAGTAACAAGCCATTTTGCTACCCACCCAACTTTATCAGCACTTAATTGAATTTTTAACCATTCTCCATCATCTTCTAATAGTAAATATTCTGTATTTGGTTGTATTTGTGCAATTATTGAAAGGCTAGTACTTGGCCCAGATCTTATATTTATGTCAGGTGAATTTGCTTTAATAGAATTTTTGTTATTTTCTGAAATATGTTCAACTAGATATCCAGCAATCCACCCTTCCCTATTATCAACAATTATTTTATACCAACCATTTTTCTCTTCGCTAATGTTATATATTTCATTTTTATTTATTGTGGTTTGAATGTTGTTATCCAAACTAGGTCCAGATCTAACATTTAGATTTTCAACCTTAATTATAATTGCGTCATTACTTGCCTTTATGGTTGAAGGTTGTAATATTATATTGAATATAAAAAAAGACGAAAATAATATAATTAAAATTTTTTTTATTATTTGCAAAATAAAACAATCCTTTCTAGCGATGTAATAAAACACTTCTATTATTTATAGCCAAAAGTACATGATTAACGGCGTTGCTACAATTGCTATAATAATTTCTAAGGGTAAGCCCATTCGCCAGTAATCACCAAACTTATATCCACCAGGGCCCATTACTAAGGTGTTAGATTGGTGACCAATAGGAGTTAGGAATGAACATGAAGCACCAATCGCAACACTCATAAGAAAAGCATCGGGATTAACTCCAAGCCCCAAAGCCAGTTCTAAAGCGATTGGAGCCATGATTAATACTGCAGCAGCGTTGTTAACAATATCTGATAATGTCATTGATATAATAAGAATGATCATAATTGAAGTCCAAAGAGGAACATTATTACTAACGTATAAAACTTTTTCTGCTACTAATTGTGCTCCTCCAGTTGATTCAAGGGCACTACTAACTGGTATTATAGCACCGAGTAAAATAATGATAGACCAGTCTATACTATTATAAAGTTCCTTTATAGGAACAAGATTGGCAATTACCATTATAACTGCAGCTGTTAAGAAAGATATTTGAACTGGTAAGATACCGAGAGTTGTTACGATTAAAGCGGCGATAAAAATCAATATTCCTGTGAGTAATCTTTGTGGCTTACCAAGTGTTATACCTCTTTCAGCAAGCGGTAAGCATTTCCATTGTGATAAAATATCTGATAGTGTTTCTGAATCACCTTGTAGGAGAAGAATATCACCAACTCTAAAATTAATTGAATCAGGAGATTTATTTATCCTTACACCCTCACGAGCAACTCCTAAAAGATTTATACCATATCTAGTTCTAATCTTTAATGATTTTGCAGATTTACCGATGATAGGAGAATTTGACATAACCACTGCTTCAACAACTTCAATATCTTTTGTACTTAAATCCTTTTGCGAAAGCTTTTCTTCTGATTCGGATAATTTTAGATCAGTATTGGCTAGAAAATCTTGAATTTCTTCAGCTGTAGCCTCAACAATAATTGAGTCATCTTTCTGCAAAACTCTGGATAAAGAGGGAGTTGGATAATTTTTATCTTTACGAGTTAAAGAAATAATTTTTAATTCACTATCATTAACTTTTTCAAGATCTCTAAGAGTTTTGCCGATATATTTTGAATCTTCTGTTATAAAAAGCTCAAATATATAATCACTTATTTCA
>CAZSSR010000023.1:0-13402 GCA_964609605.1 uncultured Bacillaceae bacterium
ATATCGATGCCTCCTTAGAAGTTATAAAATCAATATCTTCTAACCAACATCTGAATTTATGTCCTTCTTCAATTGATGTAAGCTCCGGTTCCTCTATACGACACTTATCCATAGCATATTCACATCTAGGAGCAAAGCTACAACCCTCTGGCATTTCATTTATACTAGGAACGTTTCCAGGTATGGAGTATAATCGTTTTGATCCCCCTAAAATTCTAGGTGTAGATTTAATCAATCCTTTTGTGTAGGGATGCTTAGGGTTATGAAAAATAGTTCTAACATCAGCTTCCTCAACAACCTTACCAGCATACATTACTAATACTCTATTACACATTTCCGCGACAACTCCTAAATCATGTGTAATTAATAAGATAGAAGTGTCATGATCAACCTTTAATTTTTTCATTAAATCTAATATTTGAGCTTGAATAGTAACATCTAAAGCTGTAGTTGGCTCATCTGCAATAAGTATTGACGGATTACAAGACATTGCCATAGCAATCATAACCCTTTGTCTCATACCGCCAGATAATTGGTGTGGATATTGTTTTAATATTTCTTCTGCACTTGGAATACCAACACGCTCTAAAATTTTTATTGCGTACTCTCTTGACTCCTTTTTTGATAGAGAAAAATGAATATTAATAGCTTCCAATATTTGATTGCCTATTGTGAAAACTGGATTCAAAGAAGTCATAGGTTCCTGAAAGATCATTGCTATCTCTTTTCCACGAAGTTTCCTCATTTTCTTTTCAGAAAGGTTAACTAATTCTGTTCCCTTATATTTAACAGACCCTTCAACAACTCCTGATGGTTTTGAAATTAAACCAATAATCGACAACGATGTTACACTTTTACCACTACCCGATTCTCCAACGATTCCTAATGTTTCTCCTTTTTTTAATACAAAATCCACTTTATCAACTGCCACCGAGCTGCTTTTATTAGAGTTGAATGTTGTTTTTAGTTGATTAACTTCTAAAACTATTTCTTTATTCAATAGGATCACCTTCTTTTCACTGCGGAGCAATATAATTTTTTATCGGATATTTATAATAGTAATTTAATTTCATAGTAAGGTCAAGAAAATTCACTTAATCTTCTATATATGCTAAACATTTCAAAATTTATGATATTTGTTACTAACTAAAATTATATTTCAATTTAAGTACTACTAAGATAGACATCACAAATTATGAACTTTAATTTAAAATTTTTATACAAAATATTATAAGTTCTGTTAAAATAAAAAAATAAGGAGGGATTAGATATGCCTATAGATTTTACATACAAGAACGAGGAATATTCTACACTAGTTCAATTAGCGAAGGCTTTGCCAATAAACTCTGCTAAATTAGTTCAGTGGAGTGAAGAAGCTGATAGATTTGCTGCTGAAGCGGGGTCCTTATGTTACGAAAGTAAACCACATTTAAAAATAGTAAATCATTGTAGAGATAGCGGACATAATACTGTTCTAGAACACAATATATTTTCTTTTGTTAAAAAAGTTCCGATATTTGTTGCTAGACAAGATATGCGTGCAAGACATGCAACATTTGATGAAAGAAGCTTACGTTATGTGAGGTTAAATGACGGAGGCTTTGAATACTACATTCCACCTGTTTTATATGAACTTGGTAAAGAAGAAGAATTAAACAATTGGATATACCACCATGAGAAGGCTTTTGAGTTATATAGTCATTATACTGATGAGGAAATTATGGAGAATGAATTAGCAAGATCAATTCTTCCGCTTGGTATTGCAACAATATATGTTGATTCTAGAAATGCCATAGGTTGGAGACATCATATAATGAAAAGGTTGTGTTTAAGAGCACAAAACGAAATTAGGCTACTATACCATTCAATCACAAATCAATTAATAGAAAATTCTCCAAGGTTGTTTGGAGACCTAAATATGCCTTGTTTCATGAGTCAGGGCTGCGCGGAATCAAAACCATGTGGGTTAATAGAGCTTGATCCTAAAACTAAAAGAGCTATTAACTACAAAATAAAATAATCAATTACTAGATGAATATATTAATATTTATTGATTACTACACCTAACTATTACTTTAGAAATCTCTTTGCAAAGGTCTACTTCATAAAAATCTTTAAGCTCACCTTTTTCTTTATCTTCTAATATACGAATAATTGGTCTAGAAGGACATTGATTATTAATATCTACGACAATACCGCTTTCTCCGCTGCTTAGTGTTACGTTTGTCCCTATAGGATAAATTGCAATAGTATTTTTAAAAATATCCACTAGCTCCATATCAAAATCTCTATTAACGCCTGTATATAATAATTCTAACCCTTCATGTGGAAGCCTTGGTTCCTTATATACCCTTTCACTAACAACTGCATCATACACATCAGCGATAGCAACAATTTTTGCAAAATCGTGAATTTCATTTCCTTTTAACCCTCGAGGATATCCATGACCATTAAGTCGCTCATGATGCTGAAATGCACAATGTGCTGATGTTAATGGAATTCCATGTTCCTTACGTAATATATTAAAGCCTTCTTCTGAATGCTTCTTAACTAAATCATATTCCTCTTTAGTTAATGGACCTTTTTTTTCAAGTATTGATAAAGGGATTATTGTTTTACCTAAATCATGTAATAATGCCCCTAAACCTAATTCTTGTAATTGTTGTCGGTTTAATCCTTTACCCATCCCTATCGAAATAGAATATAAAGATACATTCAAAGAATGATTATATAGATATAAATCCTTAACGTAGATTGATGATAACATAAGCATAACTTGCTGATTAGATTTCAAATCGTCAATAATCATATTTAAAACCGATTTAAACGATTTAGCCAAATTCCCCCTCATTACAGGCTTTTCAATTAATTTAACATCGTATAATTCTTTAAAAGCATCCTTAATTGTACCCAGAGCTTTATGTCTAGTACCCTCTGTTATTGCGTCTTCAACAATAATATCATTTGTTCGAGAATCCTCAATATATACTGAATCAATGCCCAAATTTTCTAACCTATATATTAGTCTTTCACTCAATTCAACATCTTTTCCCACTAAGGTTTTTCCAATTTCATTATATATTGGTTTAGCAAGAATCATGCCTGCTTTACAACTTTTAATTGATATTCTTCTCATAGATAGCTTCCCCTCTTAAATACTACATTTCTATTATAAAGAAAATTTTATAATAAAAGAATAGTCAATTCCTACTATTTTAATGGTATTTAGAATCAGAAAAGCTTTGTTTAGGTTTTAATAGTTGAATATCATCCTCTAATATCTTCATTTTTAGTGCCTCGATCAAATAAATGCTAAACATTTGATATATTTCATAATCCTCCATCTCGTTAATCTTACTTAATATTTCCTCGCGTTTATGATCATGAAGCAAATTTAATACTAGTTTTATAGCATCATTTTCGCCACCCTTTAGATGTCCTCTATACATTTCATATATTTCATCAATAAATCCCATATTTTTAACCTCCCCTTCAATGACTTATTTCTTTATAACCCTTTATATATCATCTGAATAGCAATTATAATTACAACTAATCTTAAAATATTTGTAAGAGTTTTATTGCTAACCTTTGAAGAAATAAATGGCCCAATTGCACCACCTATATAAGCACCTATTCCAATGTATATTACATAAGATATGATAATATTTCCTAATAAAATATGCGAAATACTTCCAACAATAGATAACATCAATATAATAAACATCGACGTTGCAGTAGCGATATGGATTGGAAATTTAAATAAAATAAGCATCATTGGAACAAAGATTGAGCCTCCACCGATTCCAAATAATCCGGCCAAAAAACCAGCTACTGCAGAAATAATAATACCAAAATATATATTATAGGTGTATTCATATTGTAACCCATCGAATTCATAATATCGTATCATATTGCACTTTAACTTGACTGGCTTTATTTTATCCTTAATTGTTATCAAATATGTTGTGAGAAGCATTAGAAGACCAAAAAATATATAAAATTGTCTTTCATCTATATATTTGCTTGCTATTGTCCCTAATATTACAGCTGGTCCAACTCCAATAAAAAAGATTAGACCACTCTTGACATCTATTTTATTACTTCTAAAGTTAGATATAGTTGAAGACAATGCCGTAAAAATGATTGCCATCAATGATATTGCGACAATATTTTGTTGCTGTAAGGGATGACTTAATATCCCTAATGATTGAAGAAATAATAAGGAAGGTACAATTATTATTCCTCCACCTAATCCAACTAAGCTACCAATCGTCCCAGCAATAATTCCTAAAATAAAAAGTAAACTAAAATCCATATTTTCCCCTTCACTTCTAATAATAGAATATTACGAATTCATCCTTTTATATTAACCTATCACAACACGCAATTCAAATTTTTATCAATATAATTCTAATTAGTTTTCCTTTACCTATTGTAATATATTGGGTAATTATGATAATGTTTTTATTAACGTTATATAAGTTCACTTAAAATTTGTTTTCTTATATAAATCAACATATTAATATAGAAAGAGAATGATATAATGTTTTTAGAATAGCTTTATTTAATAGATTTGTTTTTTTGTTTCCATATAGAGCAGTTCATTACAATAGTAAAGAATATATCGAATTACAACATAATTATTAAATAATTAATAGAATTATAATATAAGGATAGGAGAATACGGAAATGAATAATGAGGATAAAATATTTAACTTGTTAGAGAAGGTTTATATCGATTTACAAGAAACTAAAAGCAAATTAGGTAGCGTTGATAGCAGATTGGGTAATGTTGAAAATAGATTGGGTAATATTGAAAATACTGTTGTTCGGATTGAAAATGATCACGGTCAGAAGCTAGACGCCTTATTTGATGGATATAATCAGAATTCCGAAAAGTTGAACAGAATTGAAGCTGAAGTAGCCAAACATGAGGAAATTATCATGAGAAGAGTAAGATAATAAAAAGCTTCCTTATCGGAAGTCATTTTACTATCTACCATATATTTTTGTTTAAAGGGTCTTATTTTTTTATATTTAAAATCCATGAAAATTCATGATTATTTTCCCAAAAAGAAACAATAAAAAATTGAACATTATACCAATCTTCATCAGAAAAATGACGTATTGTAGTATTATTATAGGATCATTTACTTATAACTTTTGATGTCTCTTTTGTTTCATTTACCCCCGGAAAATAGTTAACAGAAATATAATATTGATATGGTCAAGATATTATTCTGGTCCCTGACATATTAATAAAATAAAGCGGAAACCAGCTATCAAAAAGATCACTTCTGTATGCTAACATCTGTAGATAAAATTCCTTTATCATCCACAGAATTTATATTAGCAATAATTACTGCTTTATAACCTTTTTCAATATAACCTTCTAAATATATTTCATGATCTATTTCATAAAAATCTCTATAAATTATTTTTAATGAACCCTCTGTAAATTCTTCTGGTAATTTTAGTTCAGTTTGATAAGTTTGTTTTTGTTTAATTTCCGGAATTTCTATATAAATATCAGGATTCGAGTCTATCTTTATATTTAAACCTGATATATTATTTTCTGTATCATTCTTAATAGAAATAATGCTATTATTATTAAATGACATGTTAAATAATACGAATATAGAAACTAGTAAAACACCTATAATAATTACTAATAAAATTTTTTTCAACATATTCACCCTTTTAGATATTTTATGCAATCTAGTGTAAATATTAGATATGAAGATTAAATAATGAATTTAATCTTCATATCTATAAATAATTATAATTTTCCGCTAGAATCAGTATCTACAAGCTGATTATCTATAATTCTATACAAAAACCCATAATCAATAGAAGCCATAGTTGCAGATATATAATCCGAAGGGTTCCATGTTTGCCCTATATACCTGCCATAACTATTATTAAATAAATCCATCGTTTTATCTATACCATCTGGAGCTTCAGACTCATGTGCATTTGCAAACAATTCAGCTTTAAAGGCGCCTATATGATAAATCATTAAAGCATTCCAATAAGCATGCCTAAATGCATCACCATTACCTTGATATAACGTGTTGTATTGATAACGATTCTCTGCTTCTTCTGTAGCAGTTTGCGCATCAAAATAAACTTGAATTGCTGCTATTGGAAATAGTACTGTTAGTGCTATTTCAGCTGCATTTAAATTCTTACCCCATATTGTATATGAAGGGGTTATATATGTGTCAAACAATTTTTCTTTTTCTATAATCTTTTTCACAATCAATAATTTTGCATCTTTGTCAGTTATCGGTATATTTTTATTTTTATCTTCCATCTCGATTTTTATTTCTACAAAATCTTCATAGGTTAATATATAACCTCTTTCGAATATTATATCATCAAGTTTTTGTTCACCATTATCTATAACGCTTATTGATTTTTCTATTTCTCCGTCCAACATATTTTCAGTAACCCCATTAATCATGTTAGCACTAACACTAGAATTTATACAAAATAGTAATGAAAAAACTATACTCAAGTTAAATAATGTTTTCATTATTTTTTTCATAAAGCTCACTCTCCTTATATTTTTATTTAATCACGCTTAAACAATCTACTAACCCATTACCACATTCAAACGAATCTCCTAAATCTTGTGCTGATTTATTTAATAGATTTCTAATTTCTACACTTAATAGATTAGGATTTATTTCTCATGGTAATGTCGCCGAACGTGTAACACGTAGAGATGTCATTGACGTATACCACTAATGGTTGCTCAGCTGTTAGTAACAGTAATTAAAATACTTGCACCAGGTATCGTTAATTCTAGTTGTTTACCAACCCCATTAAAACTAACTCAAATATTTTTTTGTCAACATATCCAACATAAATTACAGAATTATAAGCAGCCATTATCACACTCTATTCCCGATGAATTATTTTACTATATATGTTAACTGTGACATTCTTTTCTATATAGATTATATTTGGATTTTTGGCAATGCTAATTACTGCTTTATCAGAAAATTTAGTAATTACTACTGGCATATACCTGAATAGATTTCTGATCTTCCAACCTTAATCCTTTATAACATTCTTATCTAAATAAGATTTGAACACTATAAAGTCAAATTTATATCACATATTTCTCGATATTAAAGAGACTCATCCTAAATTCACTTCTCCACACTTATTGAAATAATGGTAATACTTAAATAAGGAAAATTTTTAAAACTACTGATAATTTTTATTTCATTTTAATTCGCCACCTACTGCATCCAGACATATTATGCAAATATTACCTTCTGCATATATAATACTATTACCCCCCCCCATTTTTTGTCAAGGATATTTTACCATATAATCTTTATTATTGTTCCTCTAACATATATCGACATATTTCGCCTTTTTAATATGAGCTTCATTTTATAATTTCAAGAATAATCATCCAACAATGTGAAAAACGACTCTCCTAATTGAAAGTCGTTTTATATATTCATTCATTAATGTATTTAAATTTTAGTAGATAAAAAACTACCCTATTGCACCATCCATTTCAAACTTAATCAACCGATTCATCTCAACTGCGTATTCCATTGGAAGCTCTTTTGTAAAGGGTTCGATAAAACCCATTATAATCATTTGTACAGCGTCCTCTTGAGATATACCACGACTCATTAGATAAAATAATTGTTCCTCGCTTACTTTACTTACTGTCGCTTCATGCTCTAATGTAACATCGTTATTTAAGACCTCATTACGTGGAATCGTATCTGATGTTGAGAATTCATCGAGAATTAATGTATCGCATTTGATGTTGGTTTTCGATCCTTGAGAATTCCTGCCAAACATTGCAAGTCCCCGATAGGTAGCTTTTCCACCACGCTTACTAATTGACTTAGATATTACAGTTGATGTGCAATTAGGTGCTAAGTGAATAACTTTAGCTCCAGCGTCTTGTATTTGTCCCTTACTTGCTAAAGCGATTGATAAGATATTAGCCTTTGCTCCTTGACCTTTCATAATTACTGCAGGATATTTCATTGTTAATTTACTTCCTATATTTCCATCTACCCATTCAACTGTAGCATTTTCTTCAGCGATTGCTCGTTGAGTTACTAAATTATAAATATTATCTGACCAATTTTGAATTGTCGTATAACGAACCTTTGCACCTTTTTTGGCAATTATCTCTACCACTCCACTATGAAGTGAATTTGAACTATAGCTTGGTGCTGTACAACCCTCAACGTAGTGAATAGATGCACCCTCATCAACAATTATTAAAGTGCGTTCATGCTGAGACATATTTTCTGTGTTTATCCGAAAATATGCTTGAATAGGTGTGTCAAGTTTAACCCCTGGTGGTAAATAAACAAAACTTCCCCCTGACCATACTGCACTATTTAAAGCAGAGAATTTATTATCCGACATTGGTATTACAGTAGAAAAATATTTCTTAAATATCTCGGAATGTTCCTTGAGGGCTGTATCTGTATCTAAAAAAATTATTCCCTTATCTTCGTATTCCTTCTTCATATTATGATATACCACTTCAGATTCGTATTGTGCTGAGACACCCGCTAAATATTTTTGTTCCGCCTCAGGTACACCTAATTTGTCGAATGAATTTTTAATTTCTTCCGGGACATCATCCCATGATTTCTCTGCTTTTTCAGATGGTTTAATATAATATGTTAATTTTTCAAAATTTAAATCACTTAAATCAGGACCCCATTTCGGCATTGGCATTTGCAAAAACTTCTCTAATGCTTTTAAGCGAAACTCTAACATCCATTCTGGTTCATTCTTAATCTTTGATATTTGTCTTACTACATCCTCATTAAGACCTATCCCAGATTTATATAAAGAAACATCCTTATCCTTAAATCCATATTTATATTCGTCATCAATATTGAGGGTTTTTTTTACCATCTCTTACCCCTCCTTTTTAGTTTGTGACACTGTATATGGATGCTTATGACAACCATTGTTTAAATCAAAATCACAATTATCGCAAATACCCTTTTGCATAGCTTTCCAAGAGAGGGTTGCGCATTTAATACGCGCGGGAAATTTGCAAACTCCTTGAAGGGCTTCTATATCTTCAAACCCTTCTGTATCAACATCTTCTCCAAGCATCATCTTTGAAAATCTATCCGCCATATCTAAAGCCTTATCAACAGGTTGTCCAATAATTGCCTCAGTCATCATCGATGCTGATGCCATACTAATTGAACACCCTTCACCGTCAAACTTTGCATCCTTAATAAGTCCACTTTCAATCTTCATTTGCAATTGAATTTGGTCCCCACAAGTTGGATTTTTCAATTCTATTGTTGCATCTGCGTTTTCTAGAACACCTTTGTTCCTAGGTGACTGATAGTGATCCATTATAACGCGTCTATATAAATCATCAAGAGAAGACATGTCCAAAATACTCCTTTGTTTTTATTAATCCTTTTAATAACAAATCAATATCATTTTTTGTATTATATAAATAAAAACTTGCTCTAGCAGTTGAAGAAACATTAAGTTTTTTATTTAACGGTTGGGCACAGTGGTGACCAGCTCTAATAGCAATCCCCTCAATATCTAGTACTGTTGATACATCATGAGGATGTATATTATCAAGATTAAATGATATTAATGAGCTATGATTTATCTTTGGCCCATACATTGTGAATCCTTGAATATCTTGAACTCTTTCCATCGCATATTCAAATAAATCATTTTCATGTTTCTCTATTTTTTCTAACCCAACATCCTGAAGAAAATCGATTGCTGCACCCAATCCTATAGCACCAGCTATTATTGGTGTACCAGCCTCGAACCTCCATGGTAGTTCTTTCCAAGTAGAATCATACAAGTCAACAAAATCGATCATTTCCCCACCAAATTCGATTGGTTCCATTTTCTCTAATAATTCCTTTTTACCATACAGCACTCCAATTCCTGTTGGACCACACATTTTATGGCCTGAAAAAGCAAGAAAATCGCAATCCAAATCCCCAACATCCACTTTCTTGTGGGGAACACTTTGGGCACCATCTACTACAACTATAGCACCATTTTGATGTGCTATTTTAACAACTTCCTTAATAGGATTAACTGTTCCGAGTACATTTGAAACATGCGTCATAGCAACTATCTTTGTTTTATTTGTAATAGTTGCTTTTATATCTTCTAAAGTCATAGTCCCATCTAATTGTAATGGTATATACTTTAAAATTGCTTTTTTTGATTTTGCCAACTGTTGCCATGGAATTAGGTTGCTATGATGTTCCATATAGGTGATAACAATTTCGTCATCTTCATTAACATTTGCCAAACCATAACTTTGCGCTACAAAATTAATAGAGGATGTTGTTCCTCTAGTAAAGATGACTTCTTCATTACTATTAGCATTTATAAAATTTCTTACCTTTTCCCTCGCTCCTTCATAAGCATCAGTTGCTCGTGTACCCAATGTATGAACACCCCGATGTACATTTGAGTTAATCATCCTATAATAGAAATCTATCGACTCAATAACTTGTAAAGGCTTTTGCGATGTAGCTGCATTATCTAAATAGACTAATGAATGTCCATTTACTTTTTGAGATAAAATCGGGAATTGTTTTAAAATTTCTTCATCAATCATTTTAATAACTTCCTTTCTATTAGCCCTTCTAATTGCTCCTTCATTCCTTCAGTTGGAATTCTTGAAACAACTGGAGCCAAGAAACCATGTATTATCAACATCTCCGCTTCATGTTTTGTTATTCCACGAGACATAAGATAGTAAATATCGTCCTGATTAACTGGACCTGCACTAGCTGCATGACTAGCAACAACATCATACTCATCAATAAGTAAAATTGGATTAACATCTCCACGTGCATTCTCGCTTAACATTAATATATTTTCAGACTGATTTGCATCAGATTTAATTGCACCCTTATTAATCTTTGTAATTCCATTAAAAACGCCTTTTGAATGATCTAACATTATCCCACGAAAAAGGATATCACTTTCTGAAAATTCACCATAATGAATTACTTTCGTTGTAAAATCGCCTTCTTGATTACCATTTCCAATAAAAATTGTTTTCACATCTACTTTAGAACGTAAATCATTAAGATAAATATAATTATTCGTTATAGTATTTCCTTGATTCATTTCACTTATTATCCATTCAAGATAAGCATCTTTATCAAGAGTAGCTTGTCTGTATGTGGAATCAAAAGATTTATTATTAAAATTATGATTAGTCGACAAACTTACTTTTGCACCTTTTGCTAAAAATACCTCAGTTACACTATTATGTGTACATGTACTAACCTCATCACTCGATAAATGAGTATCAATGTACTTAATACTACTATTCTCTTCCGCAACAATTATTACATGCGGAAAAATCATTCTATCATTACTTAGAAAACATGCCTGTACAGGGAAATCTATTAACACATTTGCAGGAATATATAGAAAAACCCCATTAGTCCACAAAGATGCATGTAGAGAAAGCGATTTATCTTCTTCAAAATTAATGTTTTGAAAGATATGCTTCTTTACTAACTCTGGATATTCTTTGATAGCATTATCTAATGTTGTAAAAATAACACCTTGCTTAATCAATTCATCTGAAAAATGCTTATAAACAATATTAGTATTATTATAAATAATAACACTTCTTTTATCTACATTAGCGTTAATTATAAAATTAACTCGTTCTGGAACATCATCATCGGTAAATTCCAATATTTGTTCCGACCATTTATCAATAAACATTTTTTTTTCAGTTGGATTAGATAACTCATTATAATATTTTAGTCCCTTTAAACGTATATCTAACATCCAGTTAGGTTCACCTTTATTATTGGATAAGTGAGTAATAAAATTTTTATCAAAATTATCTTTTTCTTTAACTACCATTTTTATACCTCCTATCCAAAATTAAATCCAGTTACCTACTTTTTCTTCATTAGTCCCTAATTCTTCTTTTATCCAATCATATCCCTCAGCTTCTAATTTCTCCGCTAACTCTATCCCCCCTGAACGGACAATTCTCCCTTGCATCATAACATGAACATAATCAGGTTTAATATAATCTAATAACCTTTGATAATGAGTAATTATTAGAAACCCAATTTCTGGAGAGCGCATCTCATTTACTCCCTTTGAAACTAATTTTAGAGCATCTATATCTAACCCTGAATCTATCTCATCTAATATCGCTATATAAGGCTTTAATAACATCATTTGGAGAATCTCATTACGCTTCTTTTCTCCTCCAGAAAATCCTTCATTAACATACCTTTGCGAAAAATCCTTGTCCATTTCAAGATATTCCATCTTATTTTCCATCTCGCGAATAAATTTAATCAAAGAAATTTCCTTGCCTTTACCCCTTTTAGCATTTATAGCACTACGCAAAAAATCCGCGTTAGTAACTCCGCTTATTTCACTAGGATATTGCATTGCTAGAAAAATTCCCTTCCTAGCTCTTTCGTCGATATCCATATTTAAGAGATTATCGTTATTAAATGTAACTTTCCCAGAATTTACTACATACTTTGGGTGCCCCATTAAAGTAGACGCTAAGGTACTTTTCCCAGCACCATTAGGGCCCATTATTGCATGAACCTCTCCACCCTTTATCTCCAAGGATAAACCCCTTAATATTTCTTTTTCTTCAACAGATGCCCAAAGATTATCTATTGTCAATTTTGGTTGAAACATTGTTATGTCCTCCATCTTTATTTCCTAAGAAATTATTTAGTAATATCTAATCCTGACTAAATTAGTCAAGTATATTATTATACTATTTTATAATCCCCACATGATTAGTCAAGTTTTTTTACTTTTTCCCTTTAATAATTATTAATATACCTAAAGCGATTAATATAATTGCTCCTGTGTAATACCTAAAATTGTGATAAAAACTATTCCAATAGTTCCAAAAATTAATATCAAAAAATTGGTTTATTAAAAAAACTATTCCAAAAAAAATTAAACCTATACCAATAATTAGATATCCACTATTAGTAGCTTTAACCTTTTTAACATCAATAATTAAATTATCTTCTTCAGGTATTATCATCATACCAACAATATATATAAGAATAATTAGCCAGAAAAAACCAATTAGCGCAAAAAACACAAACCCTAATCTTACCCATACTGGATCTATACCGATATAATCAGCAAAACCACCAAGTACTCCTCCAATCATTCTATCAGAGGATTTTGTTAATCTTTTCAATAAAATCAACCCCCCATTATTTATTAACTAAGTATATCTTAAATCTATATTTAATTTTGTACTTAATCAATATTTATTTATTCTTTGCTTATAAAATTTATTCTTTCTGTCATCACTCTATGTGAATATAAAAATATTTTTACAATCCTAGTGAAGAAATTATATTGT
>CAZSSR010000023.1:13412-13680 GCA_964609605.1 uncultured Bacillaceae bacterium
AGGATAGTTATGAAGCTTTTTCTTAAAATAATCATTTAATCCATTGGATAATAATTGGAAAGAGAAAATCAGCAAAATATAGGCAATCATTGGGCTCAATACTATCCATTCATTTGTATATATGTACATTCTAGCTTGACCAATTAATCCCGCCCATTCACCAGTAATAGTATCAAAAATTGTTGGGTTAATATACATAACGGTCCCTCCAATAAAAAAATTAAATAACCCTAACTGACCGTACACAGCAAGTACCAAAACAATTTCC
>CAZSSR010000024.1:0-13464 GCA_964609605.1 uncultured Bacillaceae bacterium
GAATACCACACCTAAAATGCTTTTCCCCTGTTTTATTGGTATCGCTAAATACTTCATCCTGTGACCTGTCTCAGAATCTATTCTGATAGCTTCACTTCTAGTTCCTAATAAAGCACGATTTACTTCAGCCTGAGATATTTTTTTACCAACTATGCTTGGAATTTTTTTTTCTGATGTACTAATTACAAACCCGCTATTATCCATTATTGAAACTTCTACGCCATTTAAAGCAAATAAATTATTAACTAAATCATCAATTTCTTTATCATTTAGTTTGTCCTCAATTAAATATCTTTCTAAATTAACTGAAATTAAACTAGCTTGAGCATCAAGCGTTTCATTAAAATTATCAATATAGTACTCCTCAGTGAATTGAATAAAATACAATCCGATGATTTGCATTGATATTAATATTAATAAAATATAAATTACTATTAACTTCCACTGGATACTATTAAAGAATTTTCCCATCTTAATGTACACTACTCCTTATTAGATGGATTTATAAAAACATAACCTAATCCCCTCTTAGTTATTATATACTTTGGTTCGCTTGGATTATCTTCGACTTTCTCTCTTAATCTTCTTATAGTTACATCTACTGTCCTCACGTCACCTAAATAATCATATCCCCAAACTGCTTGAAGTAGGTGTTCCCTAGTTAATACAATTCCTTTTCTTTTAGCTAAATAATAAATAAGTTCAAATTCACGATGTGTCAATTCGATAATTTTTTCTCTTTTTTTAACAACATATGTCAAATTATCTATAGCTATTTCATCAATTACTATTTTTTTAGAAATAACTTCTAAATTATCATTAGAATTATTTCTTCTTAAATTTGCTTTGATTCTAACCATTAATTCTCTATTAGAAAATGGTTTAGTTACATAATCATCTGCTCCCATTTCTAACCCTAATACCTTATCAAGCTCTGTATCTTTAGCTGTTAACATGATTATTGGATTATTTGTTATTTTTCTAACCTCTTTACATACCTCAAAACCATCTTTCTCTGGTAACATTATATCTAGTAAAATTAAATCAGGTTTATTATCTTTAGTGCTTTGTATCCCTTGAATTCCATCATAAGAGGTAAAAACTTTATAACCCTCTTTTTCTAAACTAAATTTTAATATGTCCGATATTAACTTTTCATCTTCTATTATTAATATTTTATACATTTCTTTGCACCTCATAATAAACAAATCAAACTTTATCTCAGTTTATCATATATTTTTTTATTCTTATAGTATGTGATATTAAACTTTTTATAATAAAAAAGATAGGTTTGTCCCATAACTGCTGAACACATAACCTATCTTCTTGTAATTATAAAACCTTAATTAATTGCCTATGTAATTAATTGGGTTTTTTTTCTCTCCATCTACTATTACCTCAAAATGCAAATGCACTCCATAAGCATTACCTGTGCTACCCATAACTCCAATTTTTTGCCCTTTTGCTATTTTGGTTCCTAACGCTACATTAATACTGCTTAAATGACCATATAACGTTTGAACACCATTCCCATGATCTATTATTATACAGTTACCATACCCACCTCTATAACCAGTATAAATAATTGTACCACCATCAGCAGCCTTAATTGTTCTATCATTAACACCCGATATATCAATACCGTAGTGAAATGATCCCCATCTTGGTCCATAAGGACTGGTAATAATTCCACCTATAGTTGGCCAGCTAATTACACCTGAACCTTTTGAAGGCACGAATTTTGTTCCTTTTGCTACAACCATTTCTATAGCTTCTTCTTGTGTTTCCTGACTTAAGATAATCTTCTCAACTATATCGCCATTCTCTTTCGTTATTTCATATTCTACTAATTTTTTCCCTTCTACTCCTTTAACAAGCACCTTTGACTCATTAAGATACATAGAATTATCTGTCTCGTAACTTACTGAATATGGTATTTCTTCAATTCTTTTTTTATTTTCTGTAGTTTTTACCGTAACTGGCGACGTCAAAGCTGTAACAATTAGTTCGTCACCTATATTAATCAGCTCACCGTTAAGCTCTGGATTCATTTTATATACTTGTTCAATTGTTAAATCAAATTTTTCAGCTATTTCTGAAATTGTATCTCCTTTTTGAACAATATATATTTTTTCCTCTAATGTGCCTTTCTTCAAAAGCGTTAACATATCATCCTGCACAATAATTTCCTCTGGTGATACTTCCACATCCTGAAAAGAAACATCTTCTAATATTTCAATACTCAATAATTGAATTTCATCACTATTTGGAGCATCCAACGAAGATGCCGTTACCGTATTTTTCTTTGGTATATATTCCTCTTGAATCAAACCTAACAAATCGTTTGCAGTTTCAATATTATTCACAACACCGATTGATTTACCGTCAACAACAATTGCAACTCCAATAGCTTCATATGCTACTACATTTTTTAAAGACTCCAAAGTTTCCTCGTTATTATAATCTGCATTTAATTTTCTGTCTGAAATAAACACTATATTATTGTTTAAATCCAATTCAATATTAAAATATTCTTCTTTCAGTTTTTCGTAATGTTCTTTTTCCCAATCTTCTATAACGTTTTTATCATTAAC
Source organism: uncultured Bacillaceae bacterium (assembly GCA_964609605.1). Lineage (GTDB taxonomy): Bacteria > Bacillota > Bacilli > Tepidibacillales > Tepidibacillaceae > CAZSSR01. Next base: position 2,595 of record CAZSSR010000024.1, read on the forward strand.
AATCCCTATTTCTTGTCCATCAACAACCACGTGATATATTATATCACTGTTATAATAATATACACCATAGGATGAAGCTATAATAACAAATCCCGTTATTGTACTAATTATTATTATTTTTTGTTTTCTTTGTATATATTGATTTAATGTTTGAAATTTTTCGAGCGATTTACTCATTATTTGATTGTAGTTTAATTTAATCTCTTCAATGGTAAATTTGCTTTTATTCATGTTGACCCCCTTATTTAAACAGAAAAAATAATTATGTCAAAATAGCAATCTTATGTTTGTCCTTTTTGTGTCATTTAACCCAATACTTGTTTGTATTTTTTATAAAATTTTATATAATTCGACGGTTTTTACTCTATCAAAAATATCTCATTTTAGCAAGTATCAAAGGTTGTGTCTTTTTAAATAATACTTATGCAAAAACACTACGTAAATTAATTGTTTGTTGTCTGTTTGGCCCAACAGAAAGAATTGCTATTGGTATCCCCGTTAATTGAGATACTCTCTCCATATAATGTCTTGCCTCTAATGGTAAATCATTTAAACTATTAGCTTTCGTAATATCCTCATTCCAACCATCTAATTCCTCATATATTGGCTCGCATTCAGCAAGAACATTTAAACTCGCTGGAAACTCCTCGATTATTGTCCCTTTATATTTATATGCGACACATATTTTAAGTTTTTCTATTCCAGTTAACACATCTATAGAATTAAGTGATAGCTCTGTTATGCCACTTACACGTCGAGCATGTCTAACTACCACACTATCAAACCACCCAACTCGACGAGGTCTTCCTGTCGTTGTTCCATATTCATTTCCAACTTCACGAATATTATTTCCAATGTCGTTATTTAACTCCGTTGGAAATGGACCATCACCCACTCTTGTAGTATAAGCTTTAGATATTCCTACAACATGATTTATCTTAGTTGGTCCAACTCCAGAGCCTATAGTTACTCCTCCTGCTACTGGATTGGAAGATGTTACAAAGGGATATGTCCCTTGGTCTAAATCAAGCATAACTCCTTGTGCTCCCTCAAATAGAACCCTTTTGCCTTGATCGATTGATTCATTTAGAATTACAGATGTATCTGTAACATAAGGACGTATAATTTCTCTATACTTCGAATATTCCTCTATAAGTTCTTCAATTAAATACCCGCTTGTTTCATAATATTTTTCAAACATTTTATTTTTCTCTTTTAAATTTCTTTCAAGTTTTTTTCTAAACTCATCTTCCTCTAAAAAATCTACAACTCGTATTCCAATTCGTGCTGCTTTGTCCATATATGCAGGACCAATTCCTTTTCCTGTGGTACCTATCTTGTTGACTCCCTTAATTTCCTCTTCCATGACATCAATTTTTATATGATAAGGCATAATTAGATGAGCCCTATTGCTTATTTTTAGGTTTTCCGTAGTAAATCCATTCTCATGTAGATAATTTAATTCTTCTATTAGAGCTTTAGGATCTATTACCATACCATTCCCTATTACACATATTTTATCTGCATAAAATATACCTGATGGTATAAGGTGTAATTTATATTTTTTTTCTTTTATTGTTATCGTATGTCCAGCATTATTACCACCCTGGTATCTTGCTACAACCTCTGCATTTTCTGCTAAAAAATCTGTTATTTTACCTTTCCCCTCATCGCCCCATTGAGTTCCCACAACCACAACTGCTGACATATAACTCACCCTTCCTTAATAGCCTTCTAGTCTTTTTTTATTGCATTTAAAAATTTATTATAATTCTTTAAAAAAATTAACTCAATCCTTCCTGTAGGTCCATTCCTATGTTTTGCAATTATAATTTCAACTATATTTTTCTTTTCTGTTTCTGGATCATAGTAATCCTCACGATATAAAAACGCAACTACGTCAGCATCTTGTTCTATGCTTCCTGATTCTCGTATATCAGATAACATCGGCCGTTTATCTTGCCTTTGTTCTACAGCTCTACTTAATTGAGATAAAGCTATCACAGGTACTTCTAATTCCCTTGCAATACTTTTTAATTGTCTTGAAATTTCTGATATCTCTTGTTGCCTATTATCTAATTTTCCTCTTACATTGATTAATTGTAAATAATCTATAATTATTAAGCTTAAACCTTTTTCTGCTTTCAGCCTACGGGCTTTAGATCTAATATCAAAAATATTTATACCTGGTGTATCATCAATATAAATGGGAGCTTCTGCAAGCGTGCTCATTGCTATTGTTAATTTAGTCCAATCAGAATCATCTAAATTACCCGTTCTTAATTTATGTCCATCTAGATTTCCCTCAGAAGAAATCATTCTCTGAACTAATTGGATAGCTGACATTTCTAAGCTAAATATCGCAACAGGCGTTTTACTTCTACATCCAACATTTTGTGCAACATTTAATGCAAAGGCCGTCTTACCAACACTAGTTCTTGCTGCAATTATTATTAAATCAGATTTTTGAAAACCAGTAGTTATTTTATCTAAATCTGTATAGCCAGATATGGTTCCCGTTATTTCTCCACTATTATTATGTAAATATTCAATTTGGTCTATTGTCTTTTCTAAAACTTCTTTTATTAATACAAATCCACTATTTGTTTTTCTATTAGTTATTTCCAAAATTCTTTTTTCCGCTAAACTAATAAGTTCGTTTACATCTTCATTACCCGAATAGCTGGTACTTGCAATTTCTGTAGTTACTTTTATTAACTTTCTAATAATTGCTTTCTCTTTTACTATTTTTGCGTAATACTCTGCGTTAGCTGCTGTAGGAACAGCATTAACTAAATCGGTAAGGTATGTCACTCCACCGATGTCTTCTAATATCTTATTGTTTTGTAAATTAGCTGTTAATGTAACTAAATCCACCGGCTCACCAGTTTCAGAAATATTAATCATCGACTTATAAATCCTTTGGTGAGCAGTACGATAGAAATCATCAACAATTAATATTTCACTTATTGTGATTAATGTATCTTTTTCTAATAAAACAGCGCCTAACACTGCTTGTTCAGCTTCTATATTTTGTGGTGGAATTCTATCTAAAAAAAGTTCGCTCATTACACTGAATTCCCCTTTTTCTTTATTTTAGTTTTATTCTTCTTCTACATTAATTTTCAGTGTAGCAGTAACTTCTGGATGTACTTTTATTTTAACTTGGGATATTCCAATTGTCTTAATAGGTTCATCTAATAAAATTTTTCTTTTATCAATCTTAATTTTTTCTTTTAATAAGGTGTCTGCAATTTGCTTGGAAGTTATTGCTCCAAATAATTTTCCATTCTCCCCAGACTTAGTAGTAATAGTAATAGTAATATTTCCTAAATCATTCGCTAATTTTTGGGCTTTCTCACGTTCAAGCTCTTTTCTTTTTTCATCACTTTCTTTAAAAGCTTCTATTTCTTTAATATTCGTATTTGTTGCAACTCTTGCTAATCCATTTGGAATTAAATAATTTCTAGCATACCCATCTGCAATTTCCCTTACATCACCTTTTAATCCCTTACCCTTAACTTCTTTTAAAAAAATAACCTTCATTTTCTTTGCCCTCCTTTATCTAATGTTGTTTGTAACACATTAACCAATTTTTCCTCAGCCTGTTCTAAAGTTAATTCATCAAATTGAGCTGAAGCATTAGTTAGATGCCCTCCCCCTCCTAAATGCTCCATAATTACTTGCACATTTATTTCACCGAGAGATCTAGCACTAATTGATATTAATCCGTCAAATCTTTTACTAATAACAAACGAAGCTAAAATGCCATTCATCTCAACTAGCGTATCAGCAACTTGAGCTATTTCCATTTGGTCAAGTTTTTCCTCTGCAACTACAATAGCTATATCTTGAAAGATTATTTTTGCTTTCTTAACTAATTCCGCTCTTTTTATATAATTCTTAATATCTTCTTTTAATAAGCTTTGAATCAATATCATATCTGCTCCCTTGGTTTTAAGAAATGATGCCGCCTCAAAGGTACGATAACCTGTCCGATAAGCAAAGCTTTTCGTGTCTACAATAATCCCTGCTAATAATGAAGATGCTTCAATCCTACTTAACTTAAGCTTACTATCTTGATATTGAAGTAACTCTGTAACTAATTCGCTTGTTGAAGAAGCGTAAGGTTCAATATAACTTAGAACAATATTTTCAACAATTTCCTCCCCGCGTCTATGATGATCAATGACAACAATTTTTTCTATCATTTCAATCAATTTTGGTTCAATTGCTAAAGAGGGCTTATGATTATCAACCATTATTAATAAAGTTTTTTCAGTTACCAAATTTTGTGCCTTATCTGATGTCATAAAATATTCTGAATAATCTTCTTGAATAATTATTTCATCGATTAACCCTTTAATCATTATATTAGAATTATTTAAAATAATAAAACCTTTTTTGCCTGAAATTTTTACTGACTTTAATATACCAATAGCTGACCCAATGGCGTCCATATCAGGTACCTTATGTCCCATAATTAATACCAAATCACTCTCTTTTATTAAATCCATTAAAGCATGCGATATTACTCTTGCTCTTACCCTTGTTCGTTTTTCTACTGCATCTGATTTTCCACCATAAAAAGTTATTTTATCTCTAAACTTAACAGCAGCTTGATCTCCACCTCTACCTAATGTGATATCTAAACTAGTTTGAGCTAATTCACTAAGCTTTATGAATGAATCAACTCCTGCCCCGATTCCAATACTTAATGTTAACGGTATTTTATAATCCTTTGTTATCTCTCTTACTATATCGAATAAAGCAAAACCTGTTTTCTCTATTATTTCTAAAGTTTTTTGATTTGTGATAATTAAAAATTTATCAACTGCAAATCTCTTTAAATATATATTTAAACCATTCGCCCATTCATTAATCTTGCTTGTAACTTCATTTAGTAAAAAACTTCTATTTAAATCATCCATTCCTTTTGTAACTTCATCTAAATTATCAAAGTGTAATATACCTAGTACTGGTCTTTCATTATTTTGCTTTTCTAAAATAAGTACATGTTCTGTGATATCTATAAAATAAAGTAATCTTTCATTAAAGTTAATTTTTACTTTATATATATTCCCATCATATTTTACTTCAAATTCTTTTTTTTCATCACTTTTTTTTATCTCTGGTATTATGTTATAAATTTTTTCTCCTATAATATTATCTTTTTTAGTAATAATATTTATATAATTATTGTGCCACACAATTCTATCTTCTTCATCATACAAAATTATTCCAATATCTAAATTTTGTATTACGTCCGTTCCAGCTTTCTTTACTCTATATTGAATTGTTTTAATATACTCATCTATTTCATTGCTTTTGGTAGACTCTGATAAATAAAATATATAAATAAATATACCTACTATAATTATTCCTAATGAACCGAGTAGCCATGAATAACTCATTATGATTAAGCTTAATATTAACAATAAAAGAAAACATAATATTATATACATTCTTATAAAGCGGTTTTTAGTATATTTAATCATTAACATCAAATCCTTATTTTAGCTTTTTTCTTAAATTAAAAGACAAATCTACAATACCTATTACTTGAATTATTTGATTTAAAATTGGTATAAAAATTGTTATTATAGCAATTATGGATAAAGCTTTTCCTAATTTTTTAAAATATGAATAATAAAAAATAAATGATAAGCCTTGTATTAACAATACTATAGTAAGTAATGGAAACAAATTTAGCGAAATAACCTTTAAATAATAATTAGTTGGACTTAACATATATATTAATGCAACAACTAAATAATAATAAATTATACTTCTTGGAAATACCAAATTCCTAAATGGAGGAAATTTCGGAATTGAAAATCCAAATTTATTTATTATTGTACTAGCAATTAACTGGGTGCAAAGAACATACAATAACGAAAAAATTATAAACACAAATGGTAACAATAAACTCGAAATTTCAGCAAATTCTTTATATTGATTTATTAATTGTTCAGATTGTAATCCACTTAATTGATTAAAAACATTTCCAGTTGAAGATAGAGAGCTTTGTAACATTTGATTATATGTATCAGAAATATTAACATCTAATAAAAAATTACTTATTATTAAAATTGAAACAACATTAATTAGTGTAATTATAGTTCCAATTAACATGCTTGCTGATATATTTGTACGTTTATACGATTTAGCCATACCAAATCCTACTGAGCCAGCTAATAATGTTAAAAAAATTGCCACAATAGAGCCCAAAATAAACGAAATAACTAAATTTATAATAAATATTAATATAATCCTGTTATTTTCATTACGAAGAGTAAGAAATATAATAGGAGCTGATAATAAAAATAAAGATAATATACCTAAAGGAGTGTATAAAGTTGTCAGTAAAAGAATAAAATAAATTGTACTAGCTATAATGTTTTCTAAAATAATTTTGTCTTTCCCCAATACTACACCTCTTATTTATACTTAATATACTGTCCATAATAATTAAATCATCTTAACACTCTTCAAACTCGTGACCATTAATTTTAGATTCATTTAATTTAATTATAACAGCTTTATCTATTTAATGAATAGTTATCAATAATATAAATTACTTAAACACATTTTTTGCTTTTCTCTTTATTATTTAAATAAATAAAAACCCTCTAAATAGAGGATTCTTATATTATCTATATTAGATTTTTATTATTCTGTAGAATAAGGTAATAATCCAATATGTCTTGCACGTTTAATTGCTGTAGTTAATTGTCTTTGATATTTTGCTGAAGTTCCTGTTACTCGACGTGGTAAAATCTTTCCTCGCTCACTAACAAATTTCTTTAAAAGATCAATTTCTTTATAATCTATATGAGTTATTTTATTTACAGTAAAATAACAAATTTTACGGCGTTTCCCAGTACGTTGTTTGCGAACCATTTTATTTCCCTCCTAAAATTAACTTATATCTTAACTAAAACGGTAAATCATCATCAGATAAGTCTATTGGACTACCATTATCCCCAAAAGGATTGCTATTTTCTTTTTGAGTATCATTGTTTCTATCATATGAATTGTCATTTCTGTTAGATGTATTTTCACTTTTATTGCTAGACTCAAGAAAGCGAACATTATCAGCAATCACTTCAGTAACATATACCCTTTTACCTTCATTATTCTCGTAGTTACGAGTTTGGATTTTACCTTCTACAGCAACCAAACGACCTTTAGTAATATATTTTGCTATCGATTCTGCTGTACCTCTCCATGTAACTATATTAATAAAATCAGTTTCTTTTTGTCCCTGTTTGTTTGTATAATTACGACCTACTGCTAATGTAAACGTTGAAACAGCTATACCATTCGGTGTGTAACGTAATTCTGGGTCTTTTGTTAATCGTCCTATTAGAATTACACTGTTTAACATAAATATTCCTCCTAAAACTATTTTTCGTCTCTAATAATTAGATAACGAATCACATTTTCAGTAATTCTAAAAACTCTTTCAAGTTCTTCTACTACATCTGGTTCTGATGTAAAATTTACTAAATCATAGTAACCTTCTTTATAATCATTAATTTCATAAGCTAAACGGCGTTTTCCCATTTCATTGTGTTTATTAATTTCTCCGCCCTTTTCAGTAATAATATTATGAAATTTTTCCATTATTTCTTTAATAACTTCTAAATCTAAATCAGGTTTTATTATATACATCACTTCATATTTTCTCATTTAATTCACCTCCTTATGGTCTTGGCGGCCCTATAATATTATAGAGCAAGGAACGAGCCATTAAAACTCGCATTTTTGAAGTATATCATTTTTATATTATATAAGCAATAAATACTATACATTAAATCTAAAATGCATTACATCTCCATCTCTTACAGTATAATCTTTGCCTTCTAATCTCAGAAGTCCTTTTTCTTTTGCTTGCAACATAGAACCAGTTTCTATTAAGTCATTATAACCCACCACTTCAGCTCTTATAAATCCTTTTTCAAAATCCGTATGGATTACTCCTGCTGCTTGCGGTGCTTTAGTCCCGTTTAATATAGTCCAAGCCCTAACTTCTGGCGTCCCTGCAGTAAAATATGTAATTAAATTTAATCTACTATAAGCAACCTTAATTAATTGATCTAGCCCAGATTCTTTCATACCCAGATCTTCTAAAAAAATTTGTCTATCTTCCCCATCAAGTTCTGCTATTTCTGATTCTAATTTCGCACATATAATAATCGCTTCGGTTCCATCTATTTTTGCATATTCATTGACTTGATCAATAAAAGTATTGCTACTTAAATTATTAAATTCCTCTTCACTAACATTAGCAACATAAAGCACTGGTTTCATAGTTAATAAATGCAAATCCCTAATTATTATTTTTTCATCGTCATTATACTCGAGTCTTCTAGCAGGTTCACCTTCTTCTAAAAGCACTTTTAATCTTTCTAGAACCTCTACCTCAATAAAACCCTTTTTCTCATTGCCTTTTAAATTCTTTTTTGCCTTCCCAATTCTTTTATCCACCACTTCTAAATCAGCTAAAATTAACTCTAAATTTATTATTTCTATATCACTAATCGGATCCACCTTACCGGTTACATGAGTGATATTATCATCTACGAAACATCTCACAACCTGTACAATCGAGTCTACTTCACGGATGTGTGCCAGGAACTTATTACCTAGACCTTCACCACGGCTTGCACCCTTTACTAGACCAGCAATATCCACAAACTCAAAAGTTGTTGGTATAATACGTTTTGGTTTTACTATATCACTTAGTTTTTGTAGCCTCTCATCTGGAACTTCTACTACCCCAACATTTGGATCAATTGTACAAAAAGGATAATTAGCCGCTTCAGCGCCCGCTTTTGTTATTGCATTAAATAACGTCGATTTCCCAACATTAGGTAAACCAACGATACCAGTTGATAATGGCATTTATACTTCACTCCCTAAATCATTATTATAATATCATTGATTAGTTAAATCCTTAGATATTATTTTCTTAATTTTTTTTTCAAATTCTGAACGTGGTAATAACACGCTATGATTACATCCTGTACATTTTATCCTTATATCCATTCCCATCCGTATTATCTTCCAAGAATTAGTACCGCAAGGATGAGGTTTTTTCATTTCAACTATATCATTTAAAGCAAAATTATTTTTATCCATTTAATTACCCTCTCCTCTACTTGATAATATAACTTGAGTTTCTACAAATTTAATTTTGCATTTTTATTTTTTGTTATTTTGCTAATTATATTATTTATATCTAATTTTGGAAAGGGTAGATTAAAATTATAAAACCTCTTCCTTATTGAAGAGGTTTTTATATTTAATATTTATTAATTTTATTGTCTTCTTGAAAAATAAATAACATTAATATTTTATTCGTCAGTTATTTTTTTTTAGTGCTTTCAGTATCTTTTTTCTTTGGTGTATCAACTACATCTTCTTTATTACTCTTGTCATTTTCATTCTTCATAAAACATTGTCCTTTAAAAACCGCTTTTTCTTCAATAACAATATTCTTAACCTCTACATCTCCAATAACCGTTCCAGTTGTTCTAATTTCTAATTTATCTTCACATATTAATTTTGCTTTAGATTTCCCAGCAATAATCATATTATTTGAAGATAAAATCCCATTCGCTTCTCCAAGCTCTCCAACAATTATATCTCCCTTAGTTGTTAAATTACCGTTAAAAAAACCATCTATTCTTACAATTCCAATAGCTTTTATTTCTCCTTCAAATTTGGTTCCTGGTCCTATAACAGTATCAATTTGATCTGTTTTCTGTGCTTGAGGTTGTTTCTTATTATTACTAAACAATTGTATCGTTCCCTTCTTCTATTAATTTAAATATTTTTCCGGATTAGTTGTTTTTCCATATAATCTTACCTCATAATGTACATGTGGTCCCGTGCTTTTTCCAGTACTGCCCACATACGCAATAATTTGACCCTTTTTTACATAGTCCCCCGCTTCAGCAACTACTCTAGAACTATGACCATAAAAAGTTTCATACCCGTTCCCGTGATTAACAATAGTTTGATATCCATATCCATTACTTTTATAACCAGAATAAGTTACAACACCATCAGCTGTAGCATAAATAGGACTAAAATAAGAATTAGCTATGTCAATCCCCGTATGAAATTCACTTCCTCCATATACTGGGTCAATTCTATAACCAAATTTTGAAGTAATGTAACCATATGTAGGATATATTGATGGTATAGCCAACAAAACCTCATTTTTCTCTTGCATTAAACCTATTAATTTATTTAATGACATCTCTTGATCTGGAATTACTTCCTTTAGTGTTTCAACAGCGTCCTTTGTTTCAGTTATTGAACTTACAGTAAATCCACTTTTCTCTTGAACATGAGCCAATGCATTTTTATTGTTTTCCGAAAAAACACTTTTTGTGGGATCGAATTCATTAAGTCCCCTTACCTCTTCTTCTAACTCTTGTACTTCAATAACTTGGTCTTTTAATACTTTAACATCTTGATATAACGATAAAAAATTCTCTGTATATTCCTCAATAATAATTCTATTATCTGTATTTATTGTAGCTAGCGAATTATTTTCCATCTTAATGAACACATAATTATATGTCCATAACGAACCTGAGGTTAGTGTTATAATAAAAAACACTGATAACACATTTAAAATCACTCTTGGTATTTTTATAGATTTTGGTTTCTCTTCCGTGTGTGGTATTATCATAATTGTAAAAAACGACTTTTTCTCCATAACTCACCTCACTACTTGTCAAGATTTTTACCAAACCTCATTACATTTAATTTAATTAATTCGTTATTAATTTGTTTTCTCCTGCAAAGTTCTAAAATCTTTTTATGGATATTTCTTTTTATTCTATGAATA
>CAZSSR010000025.1:0-13459 GCA_964609605.1 uncultured Bacillaceae bacterium
GATTACGAGTTAGCTTGCCAGGGCATGGGTAAAATTTTATGTTTAAGAAAAATTAATTATTACGTGAATCCGCTTTATGGATTTGTATTTTCTGAAGTAGAAGAAAATGATAAGTTAACGTTGGATAAAATAGTTACGAAAGACCTTAACCTTTATGTAAAAAATGCTGGGAAATAAATAATTATCTAAAAATATAAACTGAGAAACAAAAAAGAGTAGCTATGGCCCTTTACTTGGAGCTGTTTTTGTTTATCAATTTATTACTGCCGGGACTGAAGAAATAGGTTGAAAAGGTTATTTATTACCATCAATTCTAAAGTCAATATCGTGATCGCCTTTTCACAGGCGGTCAATTTTTACTTTAAAATCTTTAAAGTCGACATTTTTTTATTTTCTTTTAACATTATATTTATATTACTGATAAACGATAATCTTTCATCTCAATAAAATATAGAGGCCATATATTTAAGTATCTAACTATAAAATGAACATATAGGCTAAAATATTAGATTATAGGGTAAACGTCAAACATTGATAATACTAGATTGGTTGAAAGATTCAGTGCATAACTAAACTATAAGGTAGATAGATATAACTTTATAAATTTTTTAACATAGATATGGAATTATTTATTTTCAAAGTATATGATGAGGTTAATTGTGGGGGTTTAAATGAAGAGAGATATTATTTTTATAGTATGCGTGAGTATATTGATATTGACCTTAATAATTGGCATTGATGTCAGAGGTATAAATGAGATATCAATAATTGAAAATAGACCACTAGTCGACTTTCCAAGGTTTTCTATGGACAGTTTTTTTGATACTGGTTATCAATCAAATATAGAAGATGCTTTAACAGATCAAATTTTATTTGGAGAATATTTCAAAGCAACTTTTAATTCAATAAAAAATAATAATTTAAGTATAATGGTTTATGTTTTGAAGGGATTAGATAGAAGTAAGACCAACAAATTTGGTTCTAATAATATAGATAAGATAGAATTAGATATTGAAGATTTAGAAAAGTTACTGAGAGAAGAATTACTTATAAGTGAGGGTAAAATACCTGGTAATTTTACATTTGAAACTAATTTAACACCCAAGGGTAATAGTTTTTTTCAAATAGAGGATTCGGGACATATAATTGCACCAAAAAGAACAGTGCTAGACGCAAATAAATTGTTTGAATTAAAAGCGAATAATTATAATATGTTAGTCGAAAATTATCCAGAATTATCTTATTATATCTATTATATAGAAACTTCTTCCGATATCGATTTTATAAATGGTGAGATGAATCATGATTTAGTTAAAAGCTTTTTTGAAAAACTTAATTCATCTATTAAAAAGGATGCGTTTTATATTAATAGTCTAGAGGTTTTTAAAAAGTATTTTTATAAAACCGATCATCATTGGAACACTGAAGGTCAGCTTAAGGGATATACTGATATTATTAGGCTTTTAAAAGGTGAAGATGAAGAAAAATTAGATATAAAAACTGAATTAATAGAAGGTATAGAATATTATGGATATAGAGCAAGAAGTATCAGTGATTTTAGCGTAAGTGACGAATTTAGCATATTAGTTGCGGATTTACCTGAGCATAGGGTTTTTATAAATGGTAAGGAAAAACCTTATGATAACAAGAAAGAATATATAGCTGGAGAACACTCGTGGGATAAAGGATTTAACCATTATGGCATTGCTAATGGTGGAGATTATGCGCTTGTAGAATATAGATTTAACCAACCAGAAAAAGAGAATATTTTAGTTTTTGTTGAATCATTTTCAAATCCTATAAATAGTTTTATTGCTTCTTATTATAATAATACATATTTTATAGATTTAAGATTTTATGAAAAGACATATGGCAAAAAATTTGATTTTGGTGATTTTGTAAATGAAAATAATATTGAACAAGTATTATTTACTGGTTATTATTTTTTCTATGCAAATAACGAGTTTTTAATAACTGATTAGGAGATTATAATGGTATTTTCTAGTTTAACTTTCATATTTCTATTTCTACCAATAGTTCTTATAACATATTTTTTAATGCCTAATCGCACAACAAAAAATATTGTATTATTTTTATCTTCTTTAATTTTTTATGCTTGGGGAGAACCGGTATATATAATTTTAATGTTAATTACTATTATAAATAATTATACTTTTTCATTATTGGTTGAGAAGGAAAAAAAGAAAGAAAATGCTGGTCTTGCTAAATTATATTTTATTAGCTCCATAGTTATAAATGTTGGAATACTAGGCTTTTTTAAATATGCTGATTTTTTAATTGGTAATATTAATGGTATCTTTGGATTAAATATAGCTGCTCTTGATTTGCCCTTACCTATTGGTATAAGTTTTTATACATTTCAAATTATGTCGTATAGTATAGATGTATATATGGGAAAATTGGAAGCTCAAAGAAAGATATTAATATTGGCTACTTACGTAACATTATTTCCTCAACTTATTGCTGGTCCAATTGTACGCTATAGTACCATTAAAGATGAACTAGAGACTAGAATAGAAACTGTTAGTCAAGTAGCGCAAGGGATTCGACGTTTTATAATTGGCCTTGGGAAAAAAGTTATTATTGCAAATCAGATGGGATTAATTGCAGATACTATTTTTAATAGTAAAAGTTCTGAAGTGGGTACTTTATTAATGTGGTTTGCAGTTATCTGTTTTACCTTGCAGATATATTATGATTTTTCTGGATATAGTGATATGGCAATAGGTTTGGGTTTAATCTTTGGTTTTCATTTTTTAGAAAACTTTAATTATCCTTATATTTCAAGGAATATTACAGAATTTTGGAGACGTTGGCATATATCGTTAAGTAGTTGGTTTAGAGACTATATTTATATTCCACTTGGAGGAAATAGAAAGCGTGTTGTACTTAACTTATTAATAGTTTGGCTTTTAACTGGATTTTGGCACGGAGCAAGCTGGAATTTTGTTTTATGGGGATTTTATTATTTTCTTTTATTAGTAATCGAAAAATATTTTTTAAAGGAGAAATTGTCTAAATTACCAAATGTACTCCAGCATATCTATGCCTTGTTCTTCATAATGATGGGCTGGATAATATTTAAAATAGAAGATGTAACACAATTGGGAGAGGCATTTAAAACCTTGTTTATTTATGAAGGATCAGAAATAAAGAGTGTTATGTTTAATTATCAAGAGATGTTATATGCGATACCATTTATTATTATAGCTGTAATAGGTAGTACACCTTTAATTAAAAACTTATTTATAAAAATGGAGGAAAATAATCTAGTTTACATTAAGGTGCTTAAAGACATATACTTTATGGGAATTTTGATAATATCAATAATATTTTTAGTTGGATCGACCTTTAATCCATTTATTTACTTCAAATTTTAATTTGATTATAGTATAAATTTTTTAAGGGGCACAAGGAGAATGAGAAATATGTCTATAATAAAATTACGTAAAATTTTTCAAATCATATTTTTAATATTAAGCATAATTTTAATATTTAAATTGGGCATAAATAATACCGGACTTTTGGTACCGATTATATTGCTTATTTTTATTACTTTAATATTTCGCAATGGTTTTTGTGGATGGATATGCCCACTTGGAACTATTTTTGATTTTATTAGAAAAATAGGTAAAGGAATTGGTAATATTACTTTCATAAAGCCTTTAAACAAGAAATATAAGGGTTGGGTTAATAACAATAGAAAAATTTTGAATCAGGTGGACAAATACGGTAGATATTTCAAATACATTTTTCTTCTGTGGATGATGTACGCTGCATTTATTGCTGAAGGTGATCAACATGAAGGATTAAACATGTTATTAATGGTTGCAATTCTTATAAGTTTAGGATTTTTTATAGATAGACCATTCTGTAAGTATGGTTGTCCATTAGGTGCCACATTGGGGGTAGTAAGTAAGTTAAGCCCAACAAAGGTGACTAGAGATGAGGATTTATGTATTGATTGCAATCTATGTAATAAAATTTGTGCTTTTAATATAGATGTAGCAAATTTAAAAAGTGTAAATGATAAGGATTGTAATACCTGTTTAGAATGCATAGATGTTTGTCCTATAGATGGAGCGTTAGATTTAAAAATCAATTTACCATTAACTACAAAATATATATTTTCGACTACTAATTTAGGTTTGTTTAAAATAAAAATTAAAAGGGTGTTTATATCAGAATATATCTATGGATTTATAATAGTTATCTTATTCATAGTGGGGTTAATATTATTAAATTTATTTGATCTATAAAATATCAAATACTAAAAAATGAGATATATCAAATCAAGATAATTTTTATATTAAGGTTTGGAGGCGCTAAATGAGTACAATCATTGAGGTTAAAAATTTAACAAAATCTTATGGAAATATAAAGGCTGTTAAGGATATTAGTTTTTATGTAGAAAAAGGAAAGCTGTTTGCGTTTTTAGGTCCTAATGGTGCTGGAAAGTCTACAACAATTGATATTATATGTACATTTTTGAAGCCAGATAAAGGAATTGTTACAGTTGACGGTTATGTACTTGGAAAAGATGATGATAAAATTCGCGGGATTATTGGTGCTGTTTTTCAGGATGGGTTACTTGATTCTCTTTTAACCGTGGAAGAAAATCTATCGATAAGGGGAAGTTTTTATGGTTTAAAAGGACAAGATTTAGCATATGCGGTAAAAAAAGCGACATCCGTTACAGGAATAACCGATCTTTTAAATCGACCATATGGTAAACTTTCTGGTGGACAACGTCGTAGGGCTGATATCGCACGGGGTCTAGTTAACACGCCGAAAATCTTGTTTTTAGATGAACCAACAACTGGGCTTGACCCGCAAACAAGAAAGAACGTTTGGGAGACCATCCAAAAGCTTAGAAAAGAAACAGGAATGACAATTTTTCTTACAACACATTACATGGAGGAAGCTGCGGAAGCAGATTATGTTGTTGTAATTGATAATGGTGAAATAGCAGCAAAAGGAACGCCTACAGAATTGAAAGGACAATATGCTAGTGATTTATTGAAAATTACACCTTCTAATAAGGATAAATTATTTAAAATTCTTAATGATATTAATATTAACTATGTACAAATTTCTGATCGGGTTGTTATTAGAATAAATTCTTCAATAGATTCTTTGCCAATTATAGAAAGATGCAAGCCATATTTTAGTGGCTTTGAAGTTATTAATGGAACTATGGATGATGCTTTTATTTCGATTACTGGTAAGGAGATAAGAGAATGATATATTTTATAAAAAGAAATTTATTAATTTTCTTTAGAGATAAGACAGCGGTTTTCTTTTCACTTCTCGCTGTTCTTATAATAATTGCCTTATATGTTTTGTTTTTAGGAGATATTTGGGTAAGTAATTTTTCTGATGTTGAAAATGCAAGGTTTCTTATGGATAGTTGGATTATGGCAGGTATGCTTACGGTGGCATCATTAACAACTACAATGGGCGCCTTCGGTATTATGATTGATGACAAGATGAAAAAAATTATAAAGGATTTTCAATCATCTCCAATCAAAAAAAGTTCCATTGCAGGAGGCTATATAGCCAGTTCATTTATTATAGGTGTAATTATGAGTATAATAACATTGATATTAATGGAAGGTTATATTGTCTTTAATGGAGGTAATATATTAGGAGTTGTTTTAGCAATTAAAGTTTTTGCCTTAATATTGTTATCCGTACTAGCTAGTACTTCAATGGTGTTTTTTCTTGTATCGTTTTTTAAAAGTCAAAATGCCTTTTCTACTGCAAGTACTTTAATAGGAACGATGATTGGTTTTATAACAGGAATATATCTTCCTGTGGGTATGTTCCCAGAAATGGTACAGTACGTAGTTAAAATGTTTCCAATTTCTCACTCAGCTCTATTATTCCGCCAGGTTATTATGGAACCAACATTGCAAGAATCTTTTGAAGGCGTTCCAGTAGAATATTTGGAGGAATTCAAGGAAATTATGGGACTCGTTTTTAAATACGGCGATTATACTATATCATCATTAGGTAGTGTATTTATATTAATAATGACTATATTTATATTTTACAGTTTATCAATTTTGAATATATCGAGAAGAAGCAAATAATATTCGGGGGTTTTAATATGCTTAATGAAATAATGTTAAAGAAAAAAGTCTGGGCTGTTGTTGGAGCAAATCAAAATCCTAACAAATATGGAAACAAAATTTATAAAAAGTTAAAAGAAGATGGATATGAGGTATTTGCAGTCAATACAATGTATAATATGGTAGATGGTGATCCATGTTTTAAGGATCTTTCCTCATTACCAAAGGTGCCAGATGTTATTGATATGGTAGTAACACCAAAAAGATCAAAAATAGTTTTAGAGGAAGCTGCCAAACTTAAGATAAAGTATATTTGGTTTCAACCAGGCACTTATGACGACGAAACATTGGAATTAGCAAAAAAATTAGAGTTAGAATTTGTAATAGCTTGCGTTTTAATGTAATTTGTTATTCTGAGGATATTGATCAAATATATCCTAGTAGGAAGGGTTATAATAATGAGCAGAGAATTAAATAAACAAATTAAACGCTTAAATAAACAAGAAAATAAAATATTGAAATATAAGAAAAATAAATTACTAAAATCTAAAGTAGATCCAGTAATTGAAAAGATTAGAGGGAAAATACCTGACAAGTTAGTTGATACACTTGAAGTTGCATTTGAAAAAGGCTTTCAATTAGTTTTTGAAAAGGGTTATATATATGTCGAAAAAACATTTAATAAGGATAAATTACAACTTGAACACGACATGAAAAATCAAGAAGTAGATAAAGATATTAGTAAGAAAAACATAAAAGAATTGGATAAGCATTCTAATTATTCTAAAAGATTAAATTCAGTAATATCTGGAATTGAAGGTAGCGCTTTAGGAGTTTTAGGTATTGGATTGCCTGATATTCCAATATTCATAGCTATGATTATGAAAACGATATCTGAGATTGCTCTTAGTTATGGATATGAATATGAACTTAAGGAAGAAAAGGCATATGTTCTCCTTCTTATCAGTGCTTCTGTATCAACAGGAGATAAGCAAAAAAAGTTTAATGAAGAGATTGATCAGTTAGCAAATAACATAGATCAGCATATTGAGACAGAAATAAATATAAAAGAGCTAATAACAATTGCTGCTAATGCTTTATCTGAAGCTTTATTAATAGCTAAATTTATTCAAGGTATTCCACTTGTAGGAGTAGTTGGAGGTGTAGTTAATTATAATATCATTAGAAAGATAGGGAAATATGCAAGTATAAAATACAAGAAAAGATATCTATATAGAAAAGCAGAAAAATAAACACAGCAAAATAATTATTTTAACGAAAGGCATTACGTGATACAATAGGTATTATATAATGGCTAAAATAAACAAAATAGCATATGGGGGTAATGTAAATGACGAAAATAACATGCGTCATTCTTGGTTTATCATTAATGGCACTGGGCATAATTGGGGTAACTAATTATTCAATTGATATGCAATATTTTAATTTTGGGGCTATTGTTTTGGGTATTGTGGGTCTAATGGTTGGTGTATATGCTAAACAAAGTGTATCGGATCAACGTCTAAAAACAGAGATTGCTACTCAGAAAAAAGATATTGAACATCAGAAAAAAGAGATTGAGCAACATAAAAAACAAATTGAATTACAGAAAAAAGAGATTGAAGAACAGGGGAAAGTG
Organism: uncultured Bacillaceae bacterium; assembly: GCA_964609605.1. GTDB lineage: Bacteria > Bacillota > Bacilli > Tepidibacillales > Tepidibacillaceae > CAZSSR01. The sequence continues at coordinate 7,735 of CAZSSR010000025.1, forward strand.
ATTGAAGAGCAGAAAAATATGGTAATAAAATTAGAATCGTCAGTTTAACACTGACGATTTTTATGTAGAGAGCGAATGTTCTATAATATCAAAAATATGAAAGGATAAAATGATGGATGGGACAAAAAAAAGTAATATTAAAATTGGTTCAACAGTTTTGATTATTCAGAAAAATGATCAAAGTAGTGGTAAGACAACTGAGGGTCGTGTTAAACGAATTTTAACAAATTCATTCGAACACCCTCATGGTATAAAAGTAATGCTTGAGAACGGAATAGTAGGAAGAGTAAAAGAAATAAAATAGATTTAAAAAAAATACTACATTAAATGTAGTATTTTTTTTGAAATATTGCAGGAATTTATCAATTAATGTCTAATATTGTAAAGGGATATATTTGAATAATTAGTGATATGTTGAAGTAGAGGATAATTAAGAAGAATATGTCTAAAAATTAAAAGGAGTGGATTAAATGTTAATCGTAGCTTTAATAGGTAGACTAGTATTTGATGTTGAAGTAAAGGAGGTAGGGGAGAGTAAGGACAAGAAGGTGCTAAATAATAGGTTAGCAATTTCTATTGGTAAAGAAAGAACAACATTTATAGATATCGAAGCGTGGGGCAATACGGCTGAAATTATTGAGAAATATTATACAAAAGGGAATGAAATTTTATTGGAAGGACAACTGATAAATAGAACTAGAAAAAGGGAAGAGGTAGAATATGAAATAGTTTCCTTTCTAGTAGATAAAATAATTTTTACTTACGGAAATAAGAAAAAGGAAGAATAGAAGAGTAGTGTATCAATATTAAAGGAACGTTTAGAAACGTTCCTTTAATATTGATGAATTACTAAAGCTGTCTAAATTATTATAAAGATGTGAATATTTAGTATATAATGTTTACATATAGAGAATTTTAAGATATTTTGTATATATATGCATAATGGTATAGTTTTTCTTTGGCAAATTAAAATAGCATCTTTTTTTTAACTTAATAAGTTAAAGTTAATGATAGGAGAGAAAAGAATGGTAGGGAATATTATGCTAGAAGTCCTTAAACTGGCACCATTTGGTTATGCTTATCACAAAATGCTTTTTGATACACAAGGTAAACCTATAGACTATATATTTGTTGATGTTAATAATGCATTTGAAAAAATGACTGGATTAGATAGAGATAGAATTATAGGGAAAAGAATAACGGAAGTACTACCTAATATTAATGATGAGGATTTTGATTGGATAGAATATTATGGAGACGTAACTACTAATAATGAAAAACAAGAATTTATGAGATATGCTGAAAGTTTAGGACGATGGTATAAAGTAACAGCATTTCCATTAGATAAGGGACATTTTGTTACTTTATTTAATGATGTTTCTAATGAGATGGAACAGATAGAAATATTAAAAGAACAAAAAAAAGAGTACTTAAAACTTTCTCAAGAGTTTGAGCTTATTTTTAATAGCACTCAGGACGCAATGTTTCTTGTTGGTGTTAAGGATGGAGAATTTAGATATATAAGAACTAATGAAGCACATCAAAAATTAACTGGTATTACATCAGAACAGATTATAAAGAAAACTCCAATTGAACTTCTAGGCCAAGAATTAGGTAAAATTATCGAGAATAATTATCAGCTTTGTTTAGATGCAGGAAAAACAATAAAATTAGAGGAGAACCTTGATCTTCCGGGGGGCAAAATAATATGGATGACAAGCTTAACTCCAGTATTTGAAAATAATCATGTAGAATATATTGTTGGATCAAGTAAGGATATTACATTACAAAGAGAAGCAGAGCTAGAGAACGAAAGTTATTTTAAAAGATTTCAGGATATGTATAATGGACATACATCAGTTATGTTGCTGATTGAACCATTTACTGGTACAATTATTGATGCTAATCCTGCTGCACTTTCATTTTATGGTTATTCTAAGGAAGAAATTTGTGATCTGCATACTGAAGATATTAATATGTTGCCAAAAGAAGAAACGCTTAGAAGCTTTGCATGAGAAGCAGAAGTATAATCTTTTTTCTCATCGATTAAAAAATGGAGAAATTAGATTAGTTGATGTGCATGCCTGTCCAATAGAGATTAATGGGAAAAGTGTGTTGTATTCAATTATTTTTGATGTTACGGACCGAGAAAAATATAAAGAGGAATTAATACGTGAGAAAGAGTTTTTACGTATTACTTTACAATCTATAGGTGATTGTGTAATAATAACTGATCAATTTGGCAGGGTTTCTTTTATAAATAACATTGCAGAAAAAATTACGGGATGGAAAAGTGAAGAATTAATAGGACGCCAATTCTCGGGTATTTTGAAAATAATAAATGAAGATACAGGGATTGAAATTGAGGACCCAGTATCAAAGGTATTACAAACAAAAGAAATTCTTGCCCTTACTAATCATCTGGTTCTATTAAATAAGAATGGAAGTAAAATATGTATATCTAAAACTGCGGCTCCTATAATCGATGAGAGGGATCAAATCTTTGGTGTTGTTGTTGTTTTTCGTGATGTAACAAAGGAGAAGAAGCAACAAAAGGATATTATTTACTTAAGTTATCATGACTATTTGACTGGACTTTATAACAGAAGATTTATGGAGGAAGAAATAAAGCGTTTTGATAATTCTCGTCAAGTACCTATGGCAATAATTATGGGAGATATTAATGGATTGAAAATTACTAATGATGTTTTTGGCCATGAAACTGGTGACAGATTACTGCAAAAGGTTTCTGATACTATCAGAGAAAACTGTCGTAGTGAAGATATTATTGCTCGTTGGGGCGGAGATGAATTTTTAATACTACTCCCAAACACTTCTAGAGAAATTGTGAAAGGGATTGTAAATAGAATAAAAAATAATTGTTTAGCTAAAAAGGAGAGTAATCTTAATTTAAGTATTTCTTTAGGATACGCTGTTAAAACAAACGTTGAGGAAAATCTTCAAAAGATTATTAATGAGGCAGAAGAATGGATGTACCATAAGAAGCTATTGGACGGAAAAAGCTATAGAAATGCTATATTAAAAACTCTTATGGCGACACTTTACGAGAAAAGTACTGAAACTGAGGAACATTCAGATCGATTGAAAAATAATTGTTATTTGGTGGGTAAAGCAATGAAATTATCTAATAGTGAGTTAGATGAATTAACTTTGTTAACATTATTACATGATATAGGGAAAGTGGGAATTAAGGAAAGTGTATTAAAAAAACCTGGAACACTTACTCAAGAAGAATGGAAAGAAATAAAAAAACATCCTGAGATAGGTTTTAGAATAGTTCAAAATATTCCAGAATTATCTGCAGTTGCGGATTTTATCTTATACCATCATGAGCGTTGGGATGGTAAAGGCTATCCTAGTGGACTTAGTGGATATGAAATTCCTTTGCAAAGTCGTATTCTTGCTGTAGTAGATGCTTATGATGCAATGATAAGTGATAGAATATATAAAAAAGCCCTTAGTAAAGAGGAAGCTATAATTGAACTAAAAAGAAATGCAGGAACACAATTTGATGCCAAGATTGTCGAAATATTTATAAACAATTGTGATGGTTGAAGATACATGGAGTCACTTCAAACAGGTCCCTTGTATCTCTATAATTAGGAAGGTAAGGTTTTAATGAGAATATTTTTAGATTGTTTGCCATGCTTACTACGTCAAGTGCATGAAGCAACATGTATGACAACAGATGATGAGACAATTCAAGTGCTTATTATGGATGAGGCTTTAGATACACTCAGTAAATATAAAAAATACAGTTGTGCACCAGAATTGTGCGAAGCAATGCATACAATTGTTAAGAGATATACTGGTGTTGAAGATCCTTATGCTGAAATAAAAAGTAGTGATATATCTGAGGCTTTAAAGCTAGAAACAATAATTAAAAATTTTAAATTTAGAGAAGAGAACCGGCTTCTTAATGCATTAAAAGTTTCAGCTACTGGAAATGTAATGGATTCAGCTATATATAAAAACTTGGATATTAAAAAATGTTTTATAGAAGAGTTGGAGAAGCCTTTTGCTATATGTGATAAGGATGAATTTGATAAAGACATAGTTAAGGCTGAAAAGGTATTAATTATAGGAGATAATGCTGGAGAAGTAGTTTTTGACAAATTTTTGGCTGCATATCTTTCTTGTAATCATAAAGTTATTTATGCGGTGAGAGATGCTGCTATTATTAATGATGCAACTGTTGAGGATGCAATTAAAACTGGTATTACAGAATACTCTGAGGTAATGTCAACAGGGTGCGGAATGCCCGGAGCAGTTTATAAATTATGCAGTGAAAAATTTCAGAATATATTTAACAGTGCAGATATTGTAATTAGTAAGGGACAGGGTAATTATGAAGCCTTATCGGATACATCAAGAGATATTTATTTTCTACTAAAAGCAAAATGTCATAGGATTGCACAGGACCTTGATGTAGAGATTAATGAGTATGTTTTTAAGAAAAATGTGCCTATTAATATGTAAAAAATTATAAAAATGGAGTGAATATATGAGTAAGGAAAAGGGTAAAAGTGGAGTAGGGAAGGGAACTGGCAAAAAAGGGTGGAATCGTTGGCAGACTGGTGCTAGAAAAGCAAAAGGTGTAAAACCTTATAAAAGCAAAAGAGATAAAAACAACTCGAATAACAATGAGGGTGAATAATTTAGAAGACTGTTATTAATAAAAATCGTTATTATATTAATTATGTGTTAGAATGAATTATAGAACTTTGGTAAAAAATGTTAATTCGACATAATTTGTTAGAACCATCATGGTCACTTTTTACTTAAGTGACCTTTTTTGTTATTTTAGTGTGATTTTTGCTTACTAAGGTAATCTATATTAATAGAATTAAAATGGAGTTAAAATTATTAGTAAATGAAATTTTCACTCAAAGGAAGTGATAAAAATGAGAGTAACTAAAGACTTGGGAACATTACTTTTAGGGATCTGGCTTATTTTGACGGGTTTAATGCAAATATTAAATTTTTCAATTCCATACGGCAGTATTCTAATGGCTGGACTTGCTATTGCAGCTGGTATTATAATTCTCTTTCGCCGATAATGTAGTTTTATAAAAAGTATTTCGGTGTAAGGTTTAAGAAAAGACAATAATTACTACAAAAGTAAAGTAAAAATATTATATTATGTGGAGGTGATTCAAATGACGAAGATTACATGTGTTCTTCTTAGCTTGGTAATAATGGCGTTAGGTATTATTGGAGTAACAGGCTATATAATCGATATGACATATATAAACATTGGGGCAATAGCTATTGGTGTTATTGGTTTATTAGTTGGAATATATGCTAAACAAGGTGTATCGGATCAGCGCCTAAAAACTGAGACAGCTACACAAAAAAAAGATATAGAACATCAGAAAAAAGATATTGAACAACAGAAAAAGGATATAGAACAACAAAAAAAAGAGATTGAACTACAGAAAAAAGAAATAGAGAAGCAGAGAAAAGAGATTGAACAACAAAAAATAGATATTGAACAGCAGAAGAATAAGAAATAGGAGCTTAAATCGTCAGTTTAAAACTGACGTTTTTTTGTGTATAAGATTAAAAAATTCATGTATAACCAAATTTATATTTATAATTTGTGTCAATATTGTATACTTTGTATTGCCAATTATTGAAATAAAATTTCTTATATAGTACAGTGTCTAAGGATGGTAGAAATTTTAAAGTAAACAGATTAATA